>JAKPTH010000061.1 GCA_029571125.1 bacterium | reverse complement strand
GCCAGAACCACTTTCGGAATTACGCGCGACAATAAAGTCATGATCGGAAAACCTAAATTCAGAAGAAGAATCAGGCCTGAAAACGATTTCTTCTCGATGATAGACGGCATAAACAAAAAATGCGGCTTCGGCGAAATCGTTATTTACACGGCCGATTACGCAAAAAAAGTAACGGTGCCCAAAGGCGGCATGGGATATGTTTTCGACGCTTCCGGAGTCGTAACCGAACTTATTAAAAACGAATCCAGGATACCCGAAGAAGGCGGCCTGCTCGTCGTTTCAGAAGAACATCTCCACAGGTTTAAAAATACGGCAGTCGGAACTAAAATATTATTCACCCAGAGCCTTATGACGCCCTGGGACCAGGTGCGCGACGCTTTCGGCTCGGGCATGCTGCTTGTGACCGACGGCAAAATAACTTTCGACCAGAGCCGTGAAGAAGTCGGCCGCTATCTTATGGGCGACGCTCCCAGGACCGCTATCGGCATAACCGCGGCCAACGAACTCGTGATGGCGGTCGCAGACGGCCGTTCCTCGAGCTACCGCGGCGTGGATTTCGATGAAATAGCTCAGATAATGATAGACTGCGGCTGCACCGACGCCATAGCGCTCGACGGCGGCGGTTCTTCGACGCTGGTTTACAAAGGCGACGTCCTCAATACGCCTTCCGATAAAAACCTTCGTAAAGTAGCTAACGCGCTGGTTTTATTAAAAACCGAAACCAAATAATACTGATAACCACCCTATAAAATTTTTAAGAGGTTGATGCTGTGGATATAACGACTGTATTCGGCGTTCTCGGAGCCGGGTTGACCATAATAATATCGCTTTACGCGGAAGGCGGCCATATAGGATCGCTTATAAACATAGGCGCTATATTCCTTATCCTCAGCGGAACGTTTTGCGCGACCATGACGGCGTTTCCAATAGAGAGATTCCGTCAGGCGCCGAAATTTCTTAAAAAGGCTATTTTATACAAGCACGAAGACCCTTCGCTTATTTTGCAGACGCTTTTCAGGCTCGCTGAAAAGGCCCGCCGCGAAGGCTTGCTTTCGCTCGAAGACGAAAAAGACAACGTCGAAAATTTATTTTTCAGAAAAGGGCTTCAGCTCGTCGTCGACGGCATAGATCCACAGCTTATACAAAAGATACTCGAGGCCGAGATCGACCAGAAAGCCGAAGAGGAAAAAGTCGGTTCTGAAATATTCGCCATAGCGGGCGGTTTTGCGCCCACGCTCGGCATCATCGGAACGGTTATGGGCCTGGTTCACATGCTGGAAGGTCTCGGAAACACCCAGGGCGCGGGCGCGCTCGGAAAAGCCGTCGCGGTAGCTTTTATAGCCACGTTCTTCGGAGTTTCCACGGCCAACCTGGTATGGCTTCCTATATCTTTGAAGCTGAAGGAACGCGTCAAGGAAGAGCAGAACCTTCTTTTATGCATAATGGAAGGCGTTCTCGCGATTCAGGGCGGAGACAACACCGCGATAATAAAGGAAAAACTCAGAACTTTCTTCCCTAACGAAATCGAAGCGCTCGGCAAATAGGCCGGCGGGAAAAGTCAATTAAGATAACTTAAAAGCGGAGCCAGATAAATGTCTAAAAGGAAAAAAGAGCCGGAAGGTGAAGCGAATTTTGAGCGTTGGCTTTTGCCATACGCCGACATGATAACGCTTCTTCTGGCTTTTTTTATTATTATGTACGCTTTGACCCTTATGGAAAAGGAAAAAGCCGCTAAGATAATGGAAGAAATGTCTAAAGCTTTCGGAGCGGCGCCTTCGTCGGAAGGACAGCCGGGCCTGGAAAGCGGCGGCAAAAAATTTCCCAACCCCATGGTGCAGTCGACCGGAGTATTTAAAAAAGGAACCAATAAAAAGGTTTCTTATATAGAAGACAAAGGCAAAAGGCCCACCGTCGGCAATATTGTAAACATAACCACAGTGGACAAAACCGGCGAGTCGGTTTTTCACGGCACCGACGCCGAACTCGTAGCCAAGCTTAAAGAGCTGGACATGAAACTTCTCGGCGGAAAGAGCGACCTCGGAGCGAAAGGCCGCGGGGCTGAAACCGAAAGAGATATCATCCTTAAAATGGGTAAAAATAAAAAAAGAGGCATAACCGGCGAAGTCGATCTCGTTCCGGCCGGCGCCGGCGGAAGAAAAGAAGGCGACAAGGGAGGCAGGGCGCCGGGCGATAAGAGCGGCGATCTCGGCGGCACGACCGCCGGCGATAAAACCGGAGACAAAGGCGGGGAAAGGCCCGGAGAACTGAGCGGGGACAAAGGCGGAGAGACTAAAGGCGACAGCGGCGGCGACAGCGGAGAAGAAGACGGCGGCGCCGGCGGCGAAGACGAGGAAAACAATTTCCGTTATAAAGTCAAAGACCCTTATCTGGAAAGCATCGCGGGAAAACTGACGAGCATATTCAGCGAAGAGCTTAAAAGCGCCAGCCTGGAAATCAAAGTCACGCAGCGCGGCATCGAAATGGTATTGTCTGGCGATATAATGTTCGAACTCGGCTCCATCGAAATTCTGCCGCAATCGATAAAAGTTATCGAAAAATTATGCGCGGTCCTCAAATATTTGAGCACCTTCGGATTTAATTTCAGGGTGGAAGGCCATACCGATAATATTAACGTTCACTCTTTCTTATATCCTTCCAATTGGGAGCTTTCATGCGCCAGAGCGGTGGCCGTGGTCCGCCATCTTACCGAAGAGCTCTCCCTGGCGCCCGAAACGATATCGGCTGCAGGGTTCGGAAGATTTCGGCCCATAGCGGACAACTCAACGCCGGAAGGCCGAAAGCAAAACCGCCGCATAGAGATTTTAATATACGACCCTCTTAAACCGCTCGACGTATCTGAAGATTTAAGTAAAAAATCGGAAACATACTACAAGGAAAAGCTTGAAAAAGAAAAAGCGCTGAGAAATATGCGTCTCAATCCCGCGGCCGGAACCGGCGAAATTATGCTCAAGAGCCCCTCGGGGCCTTCTACAGTGGAAGCCGCAGCTGTTTCCGGCCAGGCCGTCAATATGCCGGCCGCCACCTCGGAAGTGAAAATAAAAGGCAGGTAAACGGCGGCAAGCCCGCTTATCGCGGCCTAATGATTTGAATTTTTTACGCTATGCCATGAATAAATTATGAATCTTGAATTAAAGCCAGCTGCGAAGACAAAGACTATATTCCTTTTCGGATATTTCGGGGCCGGAAATATTGGCGATGAGCTTATATTGACGGCCTTTTTAACTATGCTCGATTCCAGGGCCGTCCATTTCGACGTTATCGTCGCTTGCGGCGGCGGCGCCGGGACGCCGGATTATGTCCTGAAATACCCTAATTTGAATATTCGCTTTATTGAAAGAAGCAAAAATCCTTTATGCATTAATAACGTTAAGGCTTTCGGCTCTTCATACGCATTTATAATGCCGGGCGGCGGAATATTTCAAGATTACGGCACGCTTTCGTTTCTCTGCTATTATTCGTTTCTGGTTTGCGCCAGGGCCGCCGGCGTTAAAAATTACCTTCTTTATCAGGGATTTACCGGTTTGAAAAAGCCTTTATTTAAGAAAATGATGAGCTTTGCCTCTTCGCGCCTGACGGATTATATGAGCGTCCGCGACGAAGAATCGGCGAAATTTCTGCCTTCGGGCTCCTTTCAGAATGGCTCCGGCCATGGGATATATGCCGACCCCGCTTTCGCGCTTAATACGGCGGTCCGTATAGCCGTTAAGGAAAAAAGCCCTGCTGCGAGCGGCGAACGTTTTATAGGCATCTCGCTCAGAGCGTGGAAGGATTCGCGGGCGGATGATATAGCAGGTGCGCTAATGAAAATTTCCGAAAGCACCGGGCTTAAGATAAAGCTTTATTCCATGCAGAAAAAGGCAGACTGCGATTTGAATTCAGCGGTCTTAAGTTCTCCGAAATGTCCTGCAGGCGATAAAATCAGGATGGTGGAATACACCGCGGACGTTTTCGAGCTCGCCGGTTCGCTCGCCGAAAATGAACTGAACATAGGCATGAGATTTCACTTCACGGCCGTTTCTATGATGGCCGGCGTTCCCTGCGTCGGGATAGCCTATGACGAAAAAGTTTCGCGGCTTTACGAAAGCGCAGGCCTTTCGGAACTTTGCGTTTCAAAGACCGATTTCGCCTGCGGCCCAGGAGATCTGGCTTCCGAGCTTATAGAAAAGATCGGATATATAGTTGAAAACAGGCCCCGGTTGGTTGAAGCGGCGGAAAAGTTCGCCGGAGGCAGCGAAAAAAAAGCGGGTATTCTTTTCGGCGATTTTTATGAAAAGTGCCTTGCCTGAGGACGATTTGAAATGCCTTCAGTCTTTTTACGATTATATTTATGATCAGGAATATTTTTGATGAAAGAAACCATAGCCCGGATAATTTTTAAAATTCATTCTAAAAGGCGCGCGAAAATCAAGCTTTCTTTGGTCGAAGCGCTTCTGTGGCCCTTGATGGCGGCCGCTGGATTTATCTATTATTCGCTGAATTATCTTAAATGGGCCCTTTATAAGTTTAAAATACTTCCGCCTTACGTGCCGTCGATATTCTGCGTCAGCGTTGGCAATATAAAAATCGGCGGGACCGGAAAATCGCCTATCGTAATTAAGCTGGCAGGCGCTTTCGCAAACTCCGGGCGCCAGACGGCGGTTATAAACAGAGGCTACCTCGGCCCCGTAAAAGGGCTCAATGTAATATCGGACGGCGAGAGGCTTTTAAAAAAGATCGAAGAGTCTTCCGACGAAGCCTATATGGAAGCGATCGCGCTTATCGGATCAAAAAATCCATCGGTCAGAGCGGAAAAAAATGCCGCGATAATCAAAAACGCCGGCTGTATAATTTCGTTCGGCGAAAATAAAATAACCAGCGAAAAAGGCAGCGCGGTTCTGACCGCGAAACACCGCGTGGATTGCGTGAAATATCTTGAAGGCGAAGGGTTTAAAGGGTTTTGCTTTCTCGACGACGCTTTCCAGTATTACCGTCTGATTAAAAATATCAATATCGTCGTGCTCGATTACGCCGACCCTTTTTCTAACGGGCTTACATTTCCGGCGGGCGCGCTGCGCGACAGGCTGGCGAGGCTTAAGGAAGCGGACATAGTCGTCATATCCAAGTGCCCCCTTGAAAAAAGCGTTCGCGAAAAAAAGATCGGAAGGATAAAATCCGTCTGCCGTAAATACTCATTCGCAGGAAATTTTTATGAAAGCGGCGTAGCGATTAAAGGATTATATTCGATTAAAGAAGAAAAAGCTTTTTCCTTCGAAGAGTTCAAAGGCCGCCGCGCTTATCTGATATCGGCGATAGCGGATAATAGAAGCGTTTCGGGCGCGATCGCGCGGCGGGCTTCAGCGGCGGGCTTCAGCTGCTTCAGCGAAGGTTTCATAGACCATGCCGATTACTCCGAAGCGATGCAGCGAGATATCGTCAAAAAAGCTTCGTCGCTCGGCGCGGATTTTATTATGACTACTTTTAAGGACGCCGTGAAGCTGAGGCGCGATATTTTCGAAAGGATCCCGCTATACGCTATTTCATTCGACGCATGGATAGAAAACGAGAGCGGGCTGATTCTGGAAATCCGGAAAAAATATGACGAATTTTCGGCGCGGGAAAAAGCTTGAAACAAAGAGCCGCCGGGGCTGAGTTCCGGCAGGCGTCAATCCTTTATAAAAAGGCGTGAAGGCGTGAAGGTAAAACCGAATAAACGAATAGCTTTAACTATAGGAGATCCCGCGGGCATCGGACCGGAAATAACCCTTAAGGCGGTTAAAATGCTCGCAGACTCTGGCCGTTTTGAATATTCTAACTTTTTGATAATTGGCGATCGGGAATTAATCTCAAGGGCCTGCGGCTACTTTAACTGCCCCGGCCTGATTGAAAAACTAAATATTTTACATGTGGAAAGCGACGGCGCCCGAAAAATAAAAACCGGCATTCCGTCGGCTTATTCGGGGCTGGCTTCGTTTGAATATATTAAGGCTGCGGCCTCGCTTGCTTCGGCCGGCGGATTTTCGGCGATCGCCACGGCGCCCATATCTAAAGAGGCGCTGCGCATGGCAGGCCTCGATTTCGCGGGACATACCGAAATTTTAAAATCGCTGTGCGGCTCGCGCCGCGTTGAAATGGCCTTTTACGGTAAATATTTCAACCTGCTTTTAATGACGCGGCACGTTCCTTTGAAGTGCGCTCTGAAAGCCATCAGCGCTGAAGGCATAGCCTCTGCCGTACTGGCCGGGGCCGCATTTATGCGCTCGGCTTATCCCGGAAGCCGGAAAATAAATATAATCGTTCCCGGCCTCAATCCTCACGCATCGGAAAACGGCCTTTTCGGAAGCGAAGAAAAAGAGATCATCATTCCCGGAATCGCCCTCGCCTCAAAACGGCTCGGCGATCGGGCATGCTGCCGCGGAATCGAGGTCTGCGGCCCCGTGCCCGCCGATTCGGCTTTTTACGCCGCGTTTAAAAGCCGTGAAAAGACGCTGATATTGTCTTATTACCACGATCAGGGGCTGGCGCCTTTTAAACTGCTTCATTTTGAAAGCGGTGTCAACGTTACGATCGGAATGCCTTTCATCCGCACATCGCCCGATCACGGCACGGCATACGGCATAGCCGGAAAAAACGAGGCCTCCTGCCTTTCTATGGCGAACGCGATAAAACTCGCTATGCGCATGAAGCCTTTCGAGCTTGAATAAGCGCGGCGCGAAAAAAATATGACGCCGTTTTGCTCAGGCGTATTTACAATATTATCGTTTTATGATATAAAGAAGTCGCAGTGTAATTTTTAATTAATAATCCGCGTAAGCGTGAAAAATAGAAAAAATAATGGCGGTGTTAGTATGAGTTTTAAAAGATCATTCGGCGTGCTTATGCATCCGACTTCGGTTCCGGGGCCTTACGGCATCGGCGACCTCGGAGGCAATATTTACAAATTCATTGATTTTCTTCATAAATCGGGCGCGAAATTGTGGCAGATTATGCCGCTCGGACCCACGGGATACGGGGATTCTCCTTATGCATGCTTTTCGGCCATAGCCGGCAATCCTCTTTTGATAAGCCCCGACCTTCTTTTAAAAGAAGGCCTGCTTGAAAAGCCGGACCTTAAATTGGTTCCTGACTTTAATAAGGACTGCGTCGATTACGGCCCCGTGATCATTTATAAATATTCGCTTTATAAAAAAGCGTTCGCTAATTTTTCAAAGCTGCCAGCCGGAAGCTCAATAGCTAAAGATTATGAAAAATTCATAACATCACCGGATTCAAAAATATGGCTCGACGATTTCGCGCTTTTTATGGCGCTTAAAGAAAAGCACGGCGGCGCGGTGTGGAGCGACTGGCCGAAGCCTCTCGCGGCCAGAGAAAAAGACGCCATGGCGAAGGCCAGGATTGAACTCGGCGAAAGTTTCGAATTCCACAGGTTCCTGCAATATCTCTTTGCCAAGCAATGGCTCGCCGTTAAAAAATACGCCAACGACAGAAACATCCAGGTTATAGGCGATATTCCGATATTCGTCGCATACGACAGCTCCGACGTGTGGAGCAATCCTTCTGTGTTCCATCTGGATGCGGACGGAAAACCCACCGTGGTGGCCGGGGTTCCGCCGGATTATTTCAGCGAAACGGGTCAACTGTGGGGCAATCCACTCTACCGCTGGGACGAGCTCGAAAAACGCGGCTTCGACTGGTGGATATTGCGCGTCAGGGAAGTCTTGAAGACCGTCGATATAATAAGAATAGATCATTTCCGCGGTTTCGAAGGTTGCTGGGAAGTGCCGGCCGGATCGAAGACGGCCGTAAACGGCAAATGGGTTAAAACCAGGGGGCGCGAGATGTTCGAAACGCTTAAACGCGTTCTCGGCGAGCTTCCTATAATCGCCGAGGACCTCGGCGTCATAACTCCGCCGGTAGAAAAGCTGCGCGACGACTTTAACTTTCCGGGAATGAAAATACTGCAGTTCGCTTTTTCGGCCGATACTAACAACGCCTACCTTCCTCATAATTTCACCAAAAATTGCGTCGTTTACACCGGAACTCACGATAACGAAACCACCGCCGGATGGTTTAAGGGCCTTTCGAACGAAATAAAGAAAAACGCTTTAGAATATAGCGCGGGCCGGGCCGCGAGCATACACGACGATTTTATAAGGCTCGCCGCTGCTTCCGTCGCGGTATATGCCATCGTCCCTCTGCAGGACATTCTCGGGCTCGATAACCGCGCCCGCATGAATACGCCGGGAAAAGCTTCGGGCAACTGGGGATACCGATACAGGCCGGCCGATCTTAAAGCGTCTTACGCCAGGCGGCTGAACAGGCTGTGTAAAATATACGGCAGGGTTTAATTTGTATTGACTTATGGGCGGGCATTTGATAATATATAATTCATGCTATTGCAATTAACGTCAAATTTAAACGGGAGGTTTTTTAATGCCATTAGTATCGACCAAAGATTTATTTAAAAAAGCTATGAAAGAAGGTTACGCCATAGGCGCCTTCAACGTCAACAATATGGAAATCATCCAGGGAATAATCGACGGCGGCAAGGAAATGAACGCCCCGCTGATTCTGCAGTTTTCCGAAGGCGCCCGCAAATACGCGCGCCACGAATTTTTGAGCCATCTCGTGCAGGCCGCCACTGAACTGGTTAATATTCCCATAGTGCTGCACCTCGATCACGGCGAAGATTTTGAAATATGCAAAAAGTGCATCGACGGAGGATTTACGTCCGTCATGATCGACGGATCGAAACACTCGTTCGAAGACAATATAAAACTCACGAGGCAGGTCGTCGATTATGCCCACTCTAAAGGCGTCGTCGTTGAAGCCGAGCTCGGAAAGCTCGCCGGCGTAGAAGACAATATATCCGTTTCAGCTAAAGACGCGGTATTCACCAATCCCGACCAGGCGGCCGAATTCGTAGAACGTACCGGATGCGATTCGCTCGCGGTAGCGATAGGCACTTCGCACGGCGCTTATAAATTCAAAGGCGAAGCCCAGCTCGATTTCGAAAGGCTTGCCGAAATCCAGAAAAAAATACCCAATACGCCGCTCGTGCTTCACGGCGCGTCTTCCGTTCCGCAGGACCTCGTGGACATCTGCAATAAATACGGCGCTCAGATCAAAGATTCAAAAGGCGTGCCCGAAGCCATGATAACCCGCGCGGCCAGCCAGTCGAACGTTTGCAAGGTAAATATCGATACCGATATCCGCCTCGCATGCACCGGCGCCATCAGAAAAGTCTTCGCCGAAAATCCGGGCGAATTCGATCCCAGAAAATATCTCGGCCCCGCCCGCGAAGCTATCAAACAGGTTATCATTCGCAAAATCAAAGTATTGGGCTGCGAAAACAAAGCTTAATATCCCGCATTAAACGCTATATAAAGGCTAAGCCTCAGGGCTTTTTAATTAAGGGGAAGCGAAGGAACCCGGTTCCTCACTTCCCCTTGATATCTTTTCGAGTAGAGATTTTCATTGGCGCTAGCCGATGTTTTTGAGGAAGTTTAAAATGAAAAGCGAAAAATTGCCCCAAAATGTACTTGTATTATTTCTATGCCCATTGATTTTAACTTTTTTTTACGGCGCTTTTTCGCCGGATCTGGCGAGAGCATATTCATCTAACAGCGAGCTCGCCGACGCTTATTTTTATATAGGCAGCAAGTGGGAAAACGAAAAGCTAGCCGCTTTAAAGGTTTTTATAGATAATGAAGCGGAGGCGGCCGTTCCCAGAATTTTAAAAGTTTTAAACGACGACTCCGACGCGGTGAGAAAGCTCGCCGCCGAAGCCGTCCTCAGGCTGGGCCAT
The DNA here is from genome assembly GCA_029571125.1 of bacterium. Taxonomy (GTDB): domain Bacteria; phylum Muiribacteriota; class UBA9980; order UBA9980; family UBA9980; genus UBA9980. Next base: position 9,073 of record JAKPTH010000061.1, on the reverse strand, counting down.
GCCGCCGACAGGATAAGCGTTCCCGCTCTCATCGAAAGAATCGTAATCGAGCCGAAGACGGAAGTTCTTGAAACTCTTTTATTCGCGCTGGCTTCGTTTTCCGAAGAGGAGAACACCGTAATGACGCTGCGCGAGGCTTTCAAAAAAGCGGGACGCGAGCAAAAGTACGACATTATAGACTCGATGCATCCGCTGATTAAATCCCACCGCCGCGCTTTCGTTAATTTCTTCGAGATACTTTCCATGTCGGTTATAGCCGAAGACGAGCTGCAGCGGCTTCATGCCGTAGTCGCCATGGGCGAATTCGGCGATATGGACTACGTGCTCAAGCCCATGCTCAGGACCATAACCGACGCCAACGTCGAAGTGCGTTCGGTCACATGCCGCTACTTCGGAGCTCTCAAGCCTTTCGAGGCTTTAAACCCTCTCATAGACCGCGGCTTGAACGATATTTCGCCGGCGGTCAGGAAAGAGGCCGTTAAAGCTGTAGCGCAGTATAAGCATGCCGGCGCTTTCGAGTTTTTTAAAAAGGTCGTCGCCGGCGACATAGACGGCGAAACTCGCGCAGAGGCTGCGCTGGCTTTCATAGGACTCGCGGACAGGCGCGCCATCGCGCCGCTTAAAATAGCCCTTCTCGATTCGGCTAATGTAGTAAGGCTCAACTCGGCTTATGCGCTCACTTTTTTCGGCAGCTACGAAGGCGAAGGCGAGCTGGTCTGGTTTTTGTGGGAGCAGAACCTTCCCGAGTACAGAAGGCGCGCCGCTAAGGGCCTTGCCAATATTCGCAGCCGGACGGTGCTCGACGACCTCGAGCGCGCCCTTAAAGACTGGGACGACGAAGTGCGCGACACCGCTTTTTACGCGCTGCGCCATAAATGGGGCTACCGCATAACGCAATAGTTTTATGGTCTCTTTAGCGTTTCGCTCCGGAGTATTTATTGGTGAAAAGCTTAGAGCGAGAGTGGAGAGTTATGGATGTATACAGAAATAAAAACTTCCGCCCGTGATTTTCAATTTTTTTACGATATAGCCGGCGAGGGCGTGCCCGTCGTTAATATTCACGGGTTCCGCCTGGACCACAGAGTGATGAAGGGCTGTTTCGAGCCAGTATTCAATGCCGCCGCAGGGTATAAAAGAATTTATTTCGACCTTCCCGGCATGGGCCGGACTGCCGCGCCCGCCGGCTTTCGCTCTTCCGACGAAATGCTCGAAGCGGTGACGGCGTTTATAGATAAAACGCTTCCTGACGGGGAAGAATTTCTGTTGACCGGCGAATCATACGGCGGATATCTGGCGCGCGCGCTCGTGAATAAAATGCCTCAGAGGATTCTCGGCGCATGCCTTATATGCCCGGTGATATTCGCCGATCCGCGAAAAAGAAAAGTTGCGGAGCATAAAGTGTTCGAATGCGAAGCCGGGCTTATGGACAAAATGGAATTTTTCGACCGAAGCCAGTTCGCCTCGGATATTGTCGTTCAGAACAGCGCCGTGTGGCGGCGGTTTAAATATGAGATCGTCGACGCTATGAACTGCTCCGACATAGCCGTCCTCGATAAGATATGGGAATCTTCTTATGGCCTGAGTTTCGACGTTGACGATCTTTCGGCGCCTTTCGATAGACCTTCCATGATCGTGTGCGGGGCGAACGATTCGGTAACGGGTTACGCGGACGCTTTCGGCGTCTTGAAAAATTTCGCGCGAGCTTCATTTGCGGTGATAGAACGCGCCGGCCATTACCTTCAGATTGAACGGCCGGCTTTATTCGCTTCGCTGGTTTCGGACTGGCTCGAAAGGTTCGAGGCTTACCGTAACTCAGGGCATTAAAAAAGATTTGACGGCCGTGGCTTTTATAAAAAATTTCACTTTTTTTTCGGGGCCGAGCCCGAGCGATTCGTAAGAACGGCTGGTTATATATGCCTGAAAAACGAAGCCGCCGCCGGTTGAGATATTTAAGAGCATTCCGAATTCGTAATGCGCGGCGGAAACGATTTCGCCTTCGAAGCAGTTTAGCGCCGACGAGGCCTGGCTTTTACCGCCGCCGCCTTCGTATGGGCTCACCGATAAATCCTGCGGGCTTATCATGAGGCAAACCCTGTCGCCTTTTTTGTAATCTGCCGCTGCCTGAAACGTCAAGGGCGCCGATTCGTTTTCGGTTACGCATTCTATTTCGGCCACTTCGTCACTGCACACGGTTACCTGTCCGTAAAATACCATATTTCTTCCAAGCAGCCTGGCTTCGGTCTCCGATTTTGGATTATTAAAGCAGGATTTTATGTCGCCGTACCTGATTATGGCGCCTGCGTCCATTACAGCCAGGTTTTCGCATAAAGCCAGCGCCTCGTTTTTATCGTGCGTTACGAGCATGAGCGCTATTGCGGCTTCGGCGCTTAAGCGTTTGAGTTCGTGCATTATCTGCGAACGGTTGATCGCGTCCAGCGAGTAAAAAGGCTCGTCGAGAAATAAAAGCTCCGGCTTTAAAACGAGCAGCCTTGCGAGGCAGACTCGCTTGGCCTGGCCTCCGGAAATTTCACGCGCGTCTGCGTATGCTATGCCGGAGATGTTGAGCTTTTCGATCATTTCATCAACGCGTCTTTTTATTTCAGCCCGCGGCGTTTTTCTTATTTGAAGGCCGATCGAGATATTTTCATAGACGCAGCAATTGAAAAGCGGCGCGTCCTGGAATAAAATGGCCATCCGTGAAACGGCTTCGCCGTCGGCGCCGCATCTGTCGTTGGAGAGCTGAGTTCCGAAGAGCTTCACCGAACCGGCGAACCCTTTTTGAAGCGATGCGCAAATCGCGAGCAGCGTGGATTTTCCTGCCCCGCTGGCTCCGAACAGGGCGAGCGAAGATCCGCGCGCGAGAGAGAGCTCGGGGACTTTCAGCTCGAAGCCGGCGCGCTTTTTATCTTCCGGATATTTAAACGATAAATCTTTAATTTCAACTATATTCATAATTTGTAATATTTTACTCGAAAATAAAAAGCCTCAAGCTCAAGCTCCGCTTTTTTTGCCGGGCGTTATAACGGCTACCGCGTAATTTACCGCGAAGGTGAGCGCCAGAAGAATGAAGGCGAACCCGAGCGCCGTATCGTAGTTTCCAACGCGCACTTCTGAAACTATGGCGGTAGTGAGCACGCGCGTTTCATTGAGGATATTGCCGCCCACCATTATGACCGCGCCGACTTCGGATATTACGCTTCCAAAAGACGCCATGGCGATAACTATCAGTGATTTTTTTATCTCCCTGGCAAGATAGAAGGACTTTTGATAAACGCCGGCGCCGAATGAATCGAGCTGGAGCTTTAACGTGCGCGGCACCTCGCCGCATGCGGCGATAGTGAGGCCGCACGCCATTGGGAGCGCTATTATAAGCTGGCTTATGAAAACGGCGGTCCTGGTGTAGAGCAGATCGAGACCTCCGAAAACTCCGGATCGCCCGAAAAGAAGCGCCACTACGAGGCCTACCACTACCGGCGGGAGCCCCATTCCTGCGTTGACGATTGAAACGATCAGTCGCTTGAAGGCGAAATCGGATTGCGCGATAACCAGCCCGGCGGGAACGCCGATTACGAAAGAAGCCAGCGTCGAAAGCGATGATATTACGAGCGTCAGTCTGGTGACTTCTAATAAATAAGGGTCCATGCCGATAATCAAGCCGAAACATTTGATGAAAGCTGAATATATTATATCCATGGAGCGTAAAGCTAACATATAAAAAAAATAAAGTCAATAAGCTTTTATATAAATTGACAAAATATCCATAACTGTTATATAATACAAAAAAATATTAAAACGCGGAGGAAAAAATTGGACTCTTATGAAATTATAAACTATATTGCCGGCTCCAAACGCAAAACTCCAGTAAAAGTCTATATAAAAGGCGACTTTTTAAACGTCGATTTTTCCGGGCTCGAATATTACGGCGGCGACGGCAACGGCGTTATTTTCTGCGAGTACGACGAATACCAGAAATTTCATGAAAAAAATAAGCATAAAATTACCGGATTCCGCGTCGAAATGGACAGGCGTAATTCCGCCATTCCCATGGCCGATCTTTCAAAATATAACGCCAGAATAGAACCCGGAGCCGTAATACGCGAGCATGTCGAGATAGGCAACAACGCGGTTATAATGATGGGCGCCGTTATAAATATAGGCGCCGTAATCGGCGAAAAGACGATGATCGATATGAACACGGTCATCGGAGGGCGCGCCGTCATAGGCAAAAACTGTCATATAGGGGCCGGAGCGGTAGTGGCGGGAGTTATAGAGCCGCCCAGCGCCGAGCCGGTGGTAATAGAAGACGACGTACTTCTCGGCGCTAACGCCGTGATACTCGAAGGCGTCAAAATCGGAAAAGGTTCGATAATTGCCGCCGGATCGGTAGTTTTATCCAACGTGGAGCCGTATTCGGTAGTAGTCGGCGTTCCCGGAAAAGTTATAAAGAAAGTCGACGACAAAACGCGCGAGAAAACCCAGCTGATCGACGAATTGAGAAAATTATAAATCCTTTGACACGAAAAGGAAGACGGCAAATGAAAATTATAGTTCAAAAATACGGCGGCAGTTCGGTCGCCGACACTCAGAAAATAAAGGCGATCGCCAGAAAGATATCCGACAGGCTGGACGGCGGAAATAAAATAGTCGTGGTGGTTTCGGCTATGGGCAAAACCACCGACGGCCTGGTCCGGCTCGCGAAGGAAATAAGCGCGGAGCCTGATCCGCGCGAGCTGGACATGCTTCTGACCACCGGCGAGCAGGTGACGGCGGCGCTGCTGTCTATGGCGCTTCGAGGCTCCGGCATCGGCAGCGTATCGCTTAACGCTTATCAGGCAGGCATAACCACCACTAAAGAATTCAACGAGGCGCGCATAAAGAATTTTAAAAAAGATAAAATTTTTAAATTTCTCGAAACTAACGACGTTCTCGTGGTCACGGGTTTTCAGGGCGTCACGGACGACGGAGAATTGACGACGCTTGGGCGCGGCGGGTCCGACACCTCTGCCGTGGCCCTTTCCGCGGCGCTAAAAGCCGATTGTGAAATATACAGCGACGTAGACGGCATATATACGGCCGATCCCAAAATACATCCGGCCGCTAAAAAAATCAAATATATCACTTACGATGAAATGCTGGAACTCGCCAGCACCGGAGCCAAGGTGCTGCACTCCAGGTGCGTGGAAATCGCCAAAAAACACCGCATCAATATTTATTGCGCATCGACTTTTTCTGATTCGGAGGGAAGTTACGTGGTTGAAAATACCATAGACCAGCCCGTCGTTACGGGTTTAAGCGTAATGGAAAACCAGACGCAGGTCACCATAACAAATTTAGAGCTCGATTATTCCCTGGTTAAAACAATATTCGAAGACGCCGCCAGAGAGCATCTTAACGTCGATATGATCTCGATAATAAATACCGGCGATACTCTCAATATTTCTTTCACGATAATCGAAGAGAAGAAAAAACATATCGACGCTTCGCTGAAGAAGATGCTCAAGCACCTTAAAGGCTGGAACGTCAATTATCATTCCGGCTACGCTAAGATATCGGTCGTCGGCGTTGGCATGAAATCGTCTTACGGCGTCGCCACCAGGTTTTTCGGCGCGCTCGGCGATACTCCCATAAGGCTGGTCACCACTTCTGAAATTAAGATATCTTGCCTTCTGGAAGACAGGTACAAGGAAAAAGCGATCAAATCTCTTATAGCGGAGTTTAAACTCTAACCGCGGAGGTGCGTTATGCTCTTGAACGAAAAATTAAAAAAAACCGTCGCCGCCGCGGCTGAAAAATACGGGACGCCTCTTTACGCTTATCTTTCCGATGTGATCGAAGAAAAAATCCGTGAAGTTTACATGGTTTTTAAAGGCCTCGATTTCAGCCCGACATTCGCGGTGAAGGCCAATTACAATCCTCACGTCCTCGAAATAATACGCGAAAACGGCTTCGGCATGGACGTGATTACTCCGGGCGAACTGGCGTCGGCCCTCATGGCCGGCACTCCGCCTGAAAAAATAGTCTGGAACGGCTGCGGCAAGTCCCTGGAAGAGATGAAGCTGTTTCTGAAAAACAGAGTAGGAAAGGTAAATATCGACTCGATCGAAGAGCTCGAAAGATGGAAGAGCTCGCTCGCCGGTTCGAAGCACGTCCCGCAATTTTACGTCCGCCTTAACTCCGAAGTGGACGCAATGACGCATCCTTTCATTTCAACCGGGCTTAAAAAACACAAGTTCGGAGTCCCGCTAAAGCTCCTGGACGATTTTTTCCTGACGGCCTCAAAAAATAAAATTCAAATATCCGGGTTCCATATACACATAGGCTCTCAGATAACCGAGGTTTCGCCTTATTACGAGGCGCTTTCGCAGATATGCAATATCGCCTCCAAACGGAAAATTAAAAATATAAATATCGGCGGCGGCTGGGGAATCGACTATACAGGCGAAAAGCTCGATCTAGCCGAGTACAGGCGTACCGTCACGCCGCTTCTTAAGAAGTTCAACGTTACATGCGAACTGGGCCGCTTTATAGTGGCCCAATCCGGCCTTTACGTCACGCGCGCCGTGAGCGTTAAAAATAACGGGTATAAGAACTTCGTCGTCACCGACGGCGGAATGAACCATCTGATAAGGCCCGCGCTTTACGGAGCGATTCACGAATTCGAGATAGTGGGCAAAATCAACGACAGGTGCGAGGTAAACTACGACATCGTAGGCCCGCTGTGCGAAACCGGCGACGTGCTTTACAGAAGCCACGAAGGATGCCTTCCCAAGCCGGGAGCGCTTATGGTTTTTAAAAACGCAGGCGCCTACGGGTTTTCGATGTCAAGCAATTATAATTCCACTTTGAGGCCGGCTGAAGTTATAATAAAACCCGATTATGAAATTAAACTCGTAAGAAAAGCCGAAACTATAGACGATTTTCTTGCGGCGGTAAAAATATGAGCCTTTCCGCAGTAGAATTGAGGCGCGAGCTCCATATCAACCCGGAGCCGTCTTTTAAAGAATTCGCCGCCACCTCGCTTATCGAAGAAAATATTTCGAAATTCTCTTCCGGCCTGGATTATATCAGGATACTCAAGCCTCTTCCGACGGGCCTTATCGTCGAATACCGCGCCGCCGGGCGAGAAGAGCCTTTCGTTCTGGTGCGGGCCGATATGGACGCGCTGAAGATGGACGAGGCTTCCGGCTGCGGGTATAAATCGGTCAACGGTTTCATGCACGCCTGCGGCCATGACGTGCATTGCGCAATTTTATACGGCTTTATCCGCCGCGCGGCGGGGTATGAAGTCAAAAAAAATTTTTTATTCCTTTTTCAGCCGGCCGAGGAAAGCGGCGGCGGAGCCGAGCTGGTTTTAAAGTCGGGAATATTAGATAAATATAATATATCTTCGGCTTACGCTCTTCACGTCAACGACGAGTTCGAGGAAGGCGCCGTCGCCAGCTCGGACGGCGTTCTTTTTGCCTCCGCCAGGGAGACCGATATAGAATTTTACGGCAAAGCCTCGCACATAGCGTTTCCCGAACTCGGCTTCAACGCGCTTAAAGCCGCACGCCTTTTTCTGGACGCCGTGGAGGAAGAGGCGCTCCGGTATGGCGGAAGGCTGATATTCGGCGTCGGAAAGCTCCGCGCGGGCGAAATCAGAAACATACTTCCGGCCCGTGCCGAAATAGAAGGCAGCATACGCGCTTTAAGCACTTCGGTCTCGGACGAATTTTATGAAAAAATAGCCGTTATTCTTCGAGGCGTAAAAAAAAGCTTAAAGGTGGATTTCAATTTGAAAACAGGCTCTTATTATCCGGAAGTGTCGGTCGATTCGGGCCTTTTTTCACGCGCACGCGCACTGCTGGACGGCAAAGTTCGGTTTATCGACTGCGGCCACAAGCTTACCGGAGAAGACTTCGGCTTCATTTCAAAACGTTATCCGTCTTTTATGTTCTGGCTTGGAACGGGCTCGCCAGGCGCCGAGCCGGCCGGGCTTCACAACCCTAAATTTTTTCCGCCGGAAAGCGTCATCGAAAAAGGCGTAGAAATTTTAACGCTGCTTCTCGCTGGCGTTTAGCTCATGCCGCAAACCCATTCAGCTTTATTTTCCTTTTAATTTTCATTATATTCTGATATAATAACATAGTTTAAATTCCTTCGTTCAATGGATAATTTTAACTATTCGTATATGGAGGTTTCTATGGATTGTCCTAAATGCAGCTGCGCGCTCGTAGATACATATACGCCGAAGGGCGTGGTAGTCGATTATTGTCCGGTCTGCCAGGGAATCTGGTTCGATAAAGGCGAGCTGAATTATTTTTCGAAATCGCCCATGGCTTTTTCTAAGCTTTTGCAGGCGGGGCTTAAAAACCCTCAGCGGTCGTCGTGCGTCTGCCCGCGCTGTAAGGTTTGCATGAACGAGGGCGGCTTTATAAAAGACGAGCTTTTAATAGAGCAATGCCCGTCTTGCTCCGGCATATGGCTCGACGCCCAGGAACTCACGGCCATGCAGCTCGCCGAGCATGAAATGCGCGGCCTTGACGCATCCAGGCTGTTTTCGCGGTCTTATGCGGCTTCGTCCGCGCTTGAAGAAATTACCGGAGATAAAATACAGGCAACTTCCGGCGGCTCTTTTTCGAAGGCTAAAATTCCGCTGCCCGTACTGCCTAACCTTTTGATACGCTCGCTTGGGGCTCTCGTAGTTTTATACGCCATGCTCGGCGTAATTATGATAGTCCTGGCGGAAGCGGACGTGCTCAGCGGCGAAGCGGCCGTTTTTACGACGATAGCCATGATATTTTTAAACTTTCTTATAAGTCCTTTTATTCTGGATTTTTTTATGAGCTGGGTGCAGAGCCTTACCTTCGTGGAGCCGGGAGCGCTTCCTCATTCGCTCAGAAATTTCGTCGATGAAATATGCCGCAAAGAGAATATATCTTTTCCGCGCTTCGGCATAATCGATGACGGAACCCCAAACGCTTTCACTTACGGCCATTATCCCGGAAACGCAAGGATAGTCATAACCCGCGGCCTTATCGAAAAGTTGAATCCGGACGAATTGAACGCCGTAGTGGCTCACGAAATCGGCCAC
>JAKPTH010000053.1 GCA_029571125.1 bacterium | reverse complement strand
CCGCTATGCGGGCGTTTTTGGCGAGCCAGCGGGAGTCACTTCGCTCGCCGGCTTCATAAAGATGAAAAAAGCCGGAAAGATACCTGAAAAAGCCTCTTGCGCCGTCGTAATTACCGGCAACGGCCTCAAGGATATCAACACCGCCATTTCATGCGTGAAACAGGCGCCGGTCATAGAACCTACGCTTAAAGCCGTAAAGGCGGCCCTGAAGCTGTAAAGGCAAATCGATCAGATGAATGCCGGCGTTCGGCCGATAATAAATTAAAAGCTAAATTTATGGAGAGGAAGGGCCGGCGGCCTTTCCTTTCACTTATTTAAAAATGAAATTTATGTCTATCGTTAGAAAGGCTTTATCATGAGAGTAAAACAAATTGCGCAGGCGGGAATGTTTACCGCGCTCGTCGCTATAGTCACTAAAATCGCGCAGGTGCCCACTCCGCTTACGCAGGGATACGTCAACCTCGGCGACATCATTGTAATATTCGCGGGATTTTATATGGGCCGCGGATTCGGCTTTTTTATCGGCGGCGCCGGTTCCGCCCTGGCCGATATTTTTACGGGCTATCCTTTTTATTACGTGACTTTTCTGGTGAAGGGCCTGGAAGGCTACGCCGCCGGCCTTACGCCGTTCGCTTACAAGCCCGACCTTCCGAAGGCGGCTAACGGACTGCGCCTTCTTTACGGCTCGATTATAGCCGCCTCCGTCATGGTTTGCGGCTATTTTTTGCTGCATATAACCGTGTTTAATAGCGTGAAGGCTTTTACGGCGCTCGGGCCGAATATGATTCAGGGCGCTGCCGGAGCCGCCGGCGCGCTTCTGGTTTTCAATAAAACCGTCAATAAAAAAATTTATTAGCTAAGCTGTCTATGGAATTAATGCGTTCGCAAAATACGTTTATAAATGAAAAAAATTCTTTAAAGTTATTCGCCCTCGTTCTTGCCGCCGGCGAAAGCAGCCGCATGGGAACTCCCAAGCAGCTTCTCGAATACGGCGGCGTCAGTTTTCTATGCCGCGCGATAGAAGGTTTCGTTCATGCCGGAATAGATGATATAGTCGTAGTTTGCGGCCACGAATTCGACAGGATGAAAGAGCACGTAATGAATGCAAGCTATTCTATAAGCGGCGAAGAGATAAAAAACCGTGTTTTAATAGCCCGCAATCCGGACTATAAAAAGGGCCAGCTGTCTTCGATAAAAGCCGGTCTTAAAGCGTTCGGGCAAAAAAAAGCGGTTGATTTTTACATGGGTTTTATGATACAATTAATCGACCGTCCGTTAGTGCGTTATGAAACTTTTAAGAATTTAAAAGACCGGTTCATTAAAAACGACTGCTCGATACTGCTGCCTTCATATAATTTGAAAAGAGGTCATCCGGCGTGCTTTTCAACCGAATTTGCCGGCGAAATACTCTCGCTGGGCGACGACGACTCGCTAAAAACGATACTCAAGAGGCATGAAAGCCGGATTAAGTATTTAGAAACTGACGACGAAGGAATTTTAAAAAATATCGACACGCCTTTGGAATTCGAAAAAATAAAAGGAGTCAGAGATGTTGACTAAAAAGCAGAGCCTTTACTCGGTGGTAGGTAAAAAAGTTAACAGGGTCGACGCGTATGAAAAGATCGTCGGCGGCGCCAGATATGTTGATGACCTGGCTTTCGAAGACATGCTTTTCGCTAAAATGGTATGCTCGACCATCCCTTCGGGCAGGATTAAAAAAATCGATAAAAGCCGCGCGCTCAAATTAAAAGGCGTGGCAGGCGTTTTTACGGCAGAAGATATAACAGGCCTCAATAAAATAGGCTGCGTCGTCGACGATCAGCCGCTGCTAGCGAAAGACGCGGTAAGATTCGCCGGCGAGCCTTTCGCGGTCGTCGCCGCCGAAACCCGTGAAATAGCCGAAGAAGCGGCGGGCCTTGTGGATATCGAATACGAGCCTCTCGAGCCCGTTTTAACGGTCGACGATTCTTTCTCCGAAAAGATAAAAGTGCATCCGAAAGGCAACGTGGTGTGCCATTACAAAGTCAGAAAAGGCGATAACATAGATGAAGCCTTCGGCAAATCTTTTAAGGTATATGAAAAAACCTTCACTATAAATTACCAGGAACATTTATATCTAGAAACGCAGGGCTGCGTGGCGCTTCCTGAAAACGAAGGCATAACCGTTTACGGAAGCTTTCAGTGCCCGTTTTACGTTCAGGGCGCCGTTTCGACCGCACTCGGCCTTCCGCTGGCGAAAGTGCGCATTTTGCAATGCGTCGTCGGCGGCGGTTTTGGCGGCAAAGAAGACGTCCCTTCGGAATATGCGGCCAAAGCCGCTCTTCTGGCTTACGTTCTCAAAAAGCCCGTCAAGCTTATACTCGACAGGGCCCAGGATCTGATGGTATCTTCGAAGCGCCATCCGATGAAAATGGAATATAAAGTCGGAGTGACTAAAAAAGGCAAGATAAACGCGCTTAAAGTAAGAGTGCTCGCGGATTCGGGAGCCTACACGACTCTTTCTACCGTCGTGCTTTTCAGAAGCTCGGTCCATTTCGGCGGGCCTTACGTTATACCCAACGTTTCGGGCGATATAATAGGGCTTTACACCAACCGCGTTCCCTGCGGCGCCTATCGCGGGTTCGGAACTCCCCAGGTAATTTACGCCATGGAATCCATGATAAATATAATATGCAACGATTTGGGATTAGACCCGTTCGAATTCCGCAAAGCCAACGCTCTTAAAAAAGGAGCCGCTTCGATAACGTCGCATAAGATAAAAGAATCGTGCGGCCTCATTGAAACTATAGATAAAGCTCGCAAAGAAAGCGAATACGACAGGCGCAAAAAAGAATTCGATAAATGGAACGCCGATAAGAGCAAACGTACGCTTAAAGGACTCGGCGTCTCCTCTATTTTTTACGGAATGAACCTCGGCGCCAAAGGCTGGTTTTACGATAAGGCCGGTTCGCATATACAAATCTGCCGCGACGGCTCCGTAACGCTGTGCGTTGGCAACGTCGAAATGGGCCAGGGCGCAAAGACCGTTCTCGCCCAGATAGCGTCAGAAGCACTTGGCTGCGAAATCGGCGCCATCAATTTCACCAACGTAGATACCGGCATAGTTCCCGATTCGGGCCCGACGGTAGCTTCGCGCACGACCGTTATGAGCGGAAACGCCCTTCTGGACGCCGCCAATAAGCTGCGCAAAAAACTCGTCGCGGCTGCCGCCGAATCGCTTAAAATAAAGCCCAACCAGGTCATGGCGAAGCTGGGAAAATACTATAATATAAAGGATTCCCATCAGTTCGTATCGTTCAAAGACCTTGCCGGAAAATGTTATTTAGATAACGTCGGCCTTTCTGAAATGGGCTATTACGTTTCGCCTAAAGTGGAATACGACCTGCAGTCCGGCCAGGGCGAGCCTTATTATGTTTATTCTTACGCCACGGCCGTTTCCGAAGTGGAAATCGATAAAAAAACCGGAGAACTCCGCGTTAACAAAATGACGTGCGCTCACGACATAGGCCGCGTTATAAACCCCATGCTCGCCTCGGCCCAGGTCGAAGGCGGCGTCGCGCAGGGCGTCGGATACGCCATAATGGAAAATATGGTTTCCGAAAAAGGCCATATAAAAACGCTCGGATTATCCACATACGTTATACCCACCACTAAAGACTGCCCGGAAGTGAAATCGGTTTTTGTCGAAGATAAATCCAAAGACGGCCCTTACGGAGCGAAAGGCCTCGGAGAACCTTCGCTTATGCCCGTGGTAGCGTCGGTAGTGAACGCGGTTTCGAACGCCGCCGGCCATCAGTTCGAACATGTGCCGGTTCTGCCGGAACGCGTATGGGAAGTGCTCAGCGAAAAAAATTCTTCCGAAGACGAAAGCGAGGTTAAATAATGCCCAACAGGAATTTTACCGCCGAAAATCTGAAATTGAAAGACTCCATAGATATTTGTTTTAAGCTGAACTCGCGCGAGGTAAATATAAAAGTGCCCTGCACTTATACGCTGCTCGATATCTTGAGATACGAGCTCAAGCATACAGGCACTAAAGAAGGATGCGGCATGGGCGAATGCGGCGCGTGCACGGTAATAATGGACGGAGGCATAGTCAACGCCTGCCTGGTTCTGTCTACGGCGGTTTCGGGCCGGGATATATGGACGATCGAAGGCGTGAGCGCAAAAGAGGACGCGAAACCCATAATAGACGCGTTTGTAGCCAAAACGGCTACGCAGTGCGGATTTTGCACTCCGGGCATGGTTATGGCCAGCTACTATCTGCTGTCTAAATATAAAGACCCTACAGACGAGCAGATCCAGGAAGGATTGTCGGGCAATCTTTGCAGGTGCACCGGATACGCCAAGATAATAGAAGCCGTGAAAGCGGCCGCCAGGGAACTTAACGGCGCTAAAAAGGAGGCCCGCGATGCTTAGAAATTTTAAAGTTTTAACGCCAGCTTCTTTGAACGAAGCTCTTTACGTTATAAATAATATTGAACAGCCTTTCCGCTTTCTGGCGGGGGGCACCGACGTGCTTGTAAGGCTGAAAGATAATCCCGCCTACGCTCAGGCGCTTGTAGACATATCTAAAATAGGCGAGCTGGCTAAGATCGAAGAGCATAAAAGCACTTTCGTAATTGGCTCCGGCGTCCGCCATGAAGCGCTGCTCGCTTACGGCCCTTTTATAGAAAATTATAACGGCCTGATCGAAGCCGTTGCCGCTATAGGTTCGCCGCAGATCAGAACGCTTGCCACCGTCGGCGGCAATATAGGCAACGCTTCTCCGGCCGGCGACAGCATAGGCCCGCTGATGGCTTTTGACGCCGAGGTGGAGCTTAGATCGCAGGATTCGAACCGCATCGTAAAACTCGAAGATTTTTTTACCGGCCCCGGCAAAACCGTTTTGAAACATAACGAGATTATAACCAAAATTATACTGCCAAAATCTGACGCGCTTAAGTCAGGCTGGAAACGTCTCGGCCAGAGGCGCGCCGTTGCCATATCCAAGGTTTCCGTCACGCTCGCGCTCGGCTTTGTCAAGCATTCCAACGGTTCCGACAGGATCGCTGACGTTCGAATCGCTCTCGGCGCGGTTGCGCCGACCGTAATTCGCGCGCGGAAGGCCGAAAAATTTTTGCTGGAAAACCAGACGCTCACTAAAGCCGTCATAAAGGAAGCTTGCGGACTGGTCGCCAGGGAAGCCCGGCCTATAACCGACATCCGTTCCAACACCGAATACCGCAGCGAAATGTGCGGCGTTCTTCTCGGCGATCTCATCGAAAAGCTCGCCTGCGCGCGCTGATAAGCTATAAAGGCCGCAGGCGGCGGCTTAAACGACAAGAAAGCAGGGTTGACTATTGGATACGATTTATGAAAGCGCCCTTAAGCTGGGCGGAGCCGGAAAGCCGTTCGTCATAGTGACCATAACGGCGAGCGACGGTTCTACGCCGCGTAAAATAGGCGCCAAAATGATAGTGCTCGAGAGCGGCGACATTATAGGAACTATAGGCGGCGGCCCTCTGGAGCATAAGTGCGCGGCCATCGCTCTGGAAACTTTGAGCGAGCAGAAGTGCCGCAAAGCTAGTTTCGAGCTTAGCGATCTCACTCTTACCTGCGGCGGCAGCGTGGAAGTTTTTTTCGAGCCGCATCCGTCGCGCGACAGGGCGGTCATTTTCGGCGGCGGGCATATCGCCTATCAACTGGTGCCGCTTTTAAACTCTATCGGTTTCAGAACCGCGATAGTAGAAGACCGTCCTGAATACCTCGAACGCGACAGATATGCCGATTGCGAAAAGATATTGACGCCCGGCTACGGCCTTGAAGAGCTCGAAAAAAGCTGCTCGGCGCTTAATTTAAAAGATTCGGATTACGCGGTGATCATAACGCGCGGCCACGAGCTTTCAGACGGTAAGGTGCTCGACTATTTAATGGGCCTGCCGTTTAATTTTAAATATGCAGGCATGATAGGCTCGAAAAATAAAGTGTTCGAGTGCATGAAAAGCCTCACA
>JAKPTH010000048.1 GCA_029571125.1 bacterium | reverse complement strand
CGCTGCCCGGAACGCCCCTCATCATTATGGCGTGATTACCGGCGGCGGCTATTTCGAGCGCTCTGCGGGCGTAAGATTGCCCTATGACGTCTTTTAAATCGGGAGTATTTAGTCTTGCTTCAGACGCCGGGGAATGGCTTTTAGTTAAGTTTGCAGGCGGAAAATATTCTTTATTTGTGATATACTTGACGGCGTCGGTCAGATTATCGAAAACGTAATATTCGAGGCCGTCGATAATTTTAATTTCATTAATATTGGCGGCCGGCGCTATCAATTTAAGCCCCAGGCTCCTTGCCAGCAGGGCTATGGGCAGTATTCCCCTTAAAGGCAGAATTTTTCCGCTGAGCGCGAGTTCGCCCGTTATGATATATTCGTTTAAATTCAACGCTTCTTCCAGCTGTCCGGATACGCTTAAAATGCCTAAAGCTATGGCCAGATCGAAGAAAGCGTGTTCTTTTTTCAGGTGCGCCGGCGCCAGGTTTACGGTTATGCGTTTTAGCGGATAATCTAATCCGGAATTGCATATAGCGCTTCTTACGCGGTCCTTCGACTCGCTGGTAGCGGTATCTGGCAGGCCGACTATGGTTATGGCCGGCAGGCCGCTGGAAGAATGCACTTCAACTTCCACTTCGTGACCTTCTATTCCGCATACCATGGCTGATTTTAAACTTTTATACATATTCCGCTCCGTCCGTTAATTTATGACGTTTAAAATTAACTTTATGTATTGGCAATTTGCATGCCGGAATATCGACGGATCGAAGAAATTTTTAAAATGCTTATTGAAATGGGAAAATGAAAAATACCGGGCGCGGGGAATTTAAAATTTATATAAAAAGAAGAATCGATTTGAGACAGGCGTATTAAAAAGATATAGCTTTGCTGCGGCTATTTTTGAATTAAAGTATATATAAAAGCCATTGAATTCAACGATTATCAAAATGAGATAAGATTTATTATACAGACTAAAAAGGCGGGCAATTTACATTTTTAAATTATAGTGTTATGCTATATTTAAAATAGTTAAAGGCTGTAATATTAAAAAAATAAGAATATTTAGGGAGCTTTTTCTGATTTCAGTGAAAATCTAAAACAGCCTCGCCGAAGATTTTGATTCCAGGTGAGGGCGAGACTATTTATTTTAAAGTTTCCGGCTTTATTTTTTAACGGTTTTTCCTATAGACCACGCCTGTCCGGCAAATTCTCCGATCTTCCAATAGCGGTTATCGGGCATGGTTAAGGTGAACGGGTCTATTTTTTTGATATCGGGCTTGCCGTCGGTCATATAACGTTGTTCACAATAAGCCGCGGTTATTTCACCTATGAAAAGTTCATTGGTAGGAAGTTTTACGCTTTCTACGAGTCTGCACTCCATTGTCAGCGGGCAATTTTTGATCATGGGAGCCGACTTAAGCTCGCCGTAAAACGTTTCAAAAATTTCGGTTTTATCAACTCTTGCGCCTGAAACTATTCCGACGTAGTCGGTTTTTTCGATGAGGTCGCATCCGGGAATATTTATGCTGAATTCTTTATTTTCATGAATTCCGGTATTGGTATGATGATTTCCCAGAGAAACCGCTATCATGGGCGGATTGAAATTTACGCGGCTTACCCAGCCTACCGCCATAAAATTAACTTTTCCGCCCGTAAGAGCGCCGGCTATTACCATAGGCATAGGATAAACAAAAGCGTTAGCGGCTATTTTGATTTTTTCCATATACGTCACCTTCCATGGAGAATTTTAAAATTTTATCGATAAAATTCATTATCAGTTAATCGCATTATAACATTAAATAAAAATTTTTAAAACTTTTATTGTTGAAAAAAAGCTTTTGGTAGGGTATAATTTGATTTGAAAATCAGGCCATAAAGGGCCGGTCTAATCGTTAAAGTAAGAAGGGATATTTTTTCATTAAAGCCGGTTTTTGAATAAATACAATTATAATATGCTTTCGAGAGTTTTAAAATTTTTTTTGTTATTGTTTTGCGTCTGGCATATATCGGCTTTTGCTTATATATCGATGTCCCGCGCCGGCTACGCTTTCGAGCTCGAATGGATGGAAGGGGCCATGGCAGATCATATCAGGGTAATATCCGGCGGCGGAAGCATTTATGCCGCGCCTTCGCTCGAATTCGTTCCTTTTATATATGCGCCTTTATATTACGTGATATGTTATCCTGCCGTCTTGTTATCTGGTAACGTCCTGCTTGCGATGCGTCTGATTTCGCTTATATCTTTTTCGATTACTTTAATCATTATTTGCAAATGGGTTTATAAAGAAACCGGCGTCGCGGTTTATTCACTTATTGCCGCCGCTATGTTTACGGCGTGTTTTGAAGTATGCGGCGCCTGGTACGATATAGCCCGCGTGGATTCGCTCGCGTTGCTGCTGATAATGTGGTTTTTTTATATATTACGGTTTGGCGGATTTAAATATAACAATGTGGTAGCGGCTCTGGTGCTGACTCTAGCGTGCATGTGCAAGCAGTCTAATATTATAGCGGCGGCGCCGCTGCTGATAGTTTTAATTTTTCGAGATTTTAAAAAACATATTCAGCTTATTGCGTTTTCGGTGTTTTCGATTGCCTGCGCGGCGTTTTATATTAACTATGGTTCGGATTATCTATTCAGTTATTACGCTTATTATCTTCCTTCGATGCACGCCATAGATAAAAGTCTGATAGCTAACTTCTGGTCAGTCGATTTATTTCCTGGAATTCCATTTTTAATACTTTTATCAGTATTTTATTTAACGAAAATTTATCTTGATAAAGATGAAATGTTCTTTTTTTATGTCTCTTTTTTAACGGGAATGATTTTATCTTCGTGGCTTGCGAGGATCCACGAAGGCGGATATCTTAACGTTATTATGCCGGCCTGCGCGGCATTTTCTTTAACATCCGCGCTGGCGTTAAAAAAAATAGCGGATCCGTCCGCCGTTATTTATGAAAATGAAAAAATCAATACAAGTGCTTGCCGCAGATTATCTAAATTGTCTTTCGCTTACGCCGTTTTAATTATGCAGTTTTTGTTTTTGCTTTACGATCCCGGCTTGCATATTCCTTCAAAAGAAGACGCGGCCGCCGGCATAAGTTTGACAGATAAAATCAAATCGTTTAAAGGCGAAGTGTATGTGCCTTATCATCCTTACCTGGTTTTTATGGCTGGAAAAAGTGGGCCTGCGGCCCATCATATGGCGGTCTTCGACATTTTGCGCGCGGACAAGGGCGGAAAAAATTATAAATTAATAGAAGAAGCCGTCAGCGGCTATATTACGTCCCAAAAAGCCGAAGCGATAATATTAGACAATCTGAATTTTTCACATATAGGGCTCGTCAGAAAATTTTATAATTTAAAATCGCTTATATTCGAGGGCGGCGTTTTTTATCCGGTATGCGGAATGAAGACCAGGCCGCAATATCTGTTTATAAGAAAATGAAAAATTAAATAAACAGCGCCCAGGCGCCTGTTATTATTATAAAAACACCGGCGATCCTGCCTTTAATATTTTCCTTTAAGATAAAATGCGACAGAATTACGGTTACGATCATGCTGAGCATAGAAGCCGGTTCTGCCACGCTTACGTCGATTTTAGTTATGGCGTATAAAAGCAGCAGATATGTATATGCGTTAACGGCGCCAGCGGCGAGCGTCACGGATTTTCTGGAGCTGTATATTTCATAGGAAAGTTTTAATTTACCGTTAAACCATACGTAAAAAAATAAAAATACGCTCATGAAAAAATAAATCAGTACGGCGTACATCAATGGATCGACCTGCCTGATTACGAAGCCGTCGATGGTGCGGCCTATGGCCATAAAAAACGAGCAGGCCAGCATAAGGGCGCACGATTTATCTTTGAGCATGGCTTTAAGGGATAAAAGAACGCTTCCCTGGCGGTTCAAAAGCGAAGCGCCGTAAAGTAATATCAATATGCCCGAAAGCTTCAAAATTGTTATTTTTTCACCCAGAAATATAGAGGTTAAAATGAGCAGGAAGAGGACGTTGAAATTATAAAGCGGGCTTACGAGCGAAACTTCGCCTATGGAAAGAGACTTGACGTAAAATAGAAAAGCAATGCAGTATATGAAGCTGCTTACGGCTATGTAAACCAGCGGTTCATAGCCCGAAATAGGCCTGCTGAAAGGTATCATAGGCAATATAAAAACCGTTGAAACAAGAAAATAAAGAAAAGTGGCGGCTTCGCTTTCGCTGCCGTCGCCGATTTTTTTAACGAGTATTTTTTCGTATCCGAGAAGGAATATTCTGGCGAACAGGGCCAGATAGGCTAATAACATTTGCGGGTTCCGTTCTATAAATAATAAACCAAGATTAATTTAATGATGCGCGCCGTAAAAGAGAAACATTATTTAGGCTGCGACGCCATGTAATCGGTGATTTTAATGGCGCCTGAAACTATCTGCTGTTTTATTTCTTCGAGTTTTTTAAGATAATCGGCCGGTATTTTATTTTTGGTATATTTAAGTTCGGATATTCCGACGCCGTCTTCGATTATGCCGAAATTATGAATGCCGCCGGCGAATTTGCCTTCCATGGTTTCCTGTATAGTTTTAAAAACCGCTACGTTGCATCTTTTAACCATGGAAGTCAGGACCGTTCCGGGTTCCACTCCGTCCTGGTCTGAATCCACGCCTATAGCGAATACTTCTTTTTCTTTGCAGGCGCGTATTACGCCTCCGCCGGTGCCGCCCGCGGCGTGGAACACCACGTCGCAGCCCTGAGTTATTAAAGACAGCGTTATTTCGCGGCCTTTAACGGGATCGTTCCAGGCCGAAGGATCGGAGCCGGTATATTTGACGAGCACTTCGCTCGAAGCGTCGATAAATTTAATTCCTTCGCGGTAGCCTGTCTCGAATTTTCTGATAAGCGGAATGTCCATGCCGCCGACGAATCCAAGTTTTTTAGTTTTAGACATCATCACGCCGAGAGCGCCTACCATAAAGGAGCCTTCGTGTTCTTTGAATAAAAGCGACGCTACGTTGGGCACGTCGGGTATTATTCCGTCGATTATGGCGAATTTTTTTTCTGGATATTCTCTGGCGATTTTAGCCACTTCGTCCTGCATGGTAAATCCGACGCCTATGATAAGGTCGTAATCCTGTTGTGCGAAAGCTATGAGGTGTTGTTCTTCTTCGAGTTTGTTGGAAGGCTGGCCCACGTCGGATAATATTTTTAATTTTCTTTCTGCTTCGAGCAGGCCGAGGTAGGCGGAGTCGTTGAAAGATTTATCGCCGAGGCCGCCGGTATCGAGAACGAGGCCGACCTTGAATTTTTTTCTGTTTTTTTTCGGGCCGGCGAATGCGTCATGAGCGCCGGCGAATATTAATAAAACCGAAGAAAGGAAAAAAGCTGCAAGCAAAGCCGCCGCGAAAGATTTGAAAGATTTTATATCTGGCATTTTATTCATTTTAAACCGCCTTTTATATTGATTGACGTTATAAATTCAGCGCTAATTATAACAAATACGGCGCGCAGTGTCAATCTTATAAGAAATTAAAAACTTTCAATTTTTGCGGATAGTTTGGGGCATGCGCCAGACAAGGATGCAGCACTTGAGATTTTATATGGTCACTATTACAACTTAAAACAGGAACTTTTTAAATTTAAGCGGGTGGTTTGTGGCAGGGCGCCAGACAAATTTTTTCGGGGACTCGTTCAAAAATCCCTCCGGGATTTTTGCCGCTCGTGCTCGGCCCTTCCCGCCCATCCATGGGCTCCAGATCAGCATCTTGCCCGACAGACATGGATGTCTTAGTGCCGCCGATGCCATGGATGGCAAGGAGGCGGCCCTCAAAAATTTTATCTGGCCCCTGCTAAACGCTTAAAAACAACTTAAAATAATGGTTATTAACCTGAAAGCTATTTTGAAGGCTGATTAAATCAAAACGCCTGCCCAATAACCTTTATGTTAATTTACCAGCAGGCCATTATTGCAGTGCAGACGCGCGCGTGCGCGCGTCTGCAAAAAAACAGAACAAAAAAAACAGAAATAGAAAAATAGAAATAGAAAAGCGGAGGATAAAAGAAAATCAAAAAAGAATTTGAGCGATTTAAGAAAAGGGCATATCTGAATTAAAGCTCCGGCAGAAAAGCTAGCACTTCACAAAAATAAAGCGTCAGGCGAATAAGGGGTTGGAAGGGATTTTAAGGGAAGGGAGGGGCCGTGGCACCTCGCCTTCCCTTATCAATAAAAAACGGTTGAATAATATTTTATCGAAACAAAATGAAAAAGAGCCAAAAACATTGAATTAAATTTATCCGTATAAAACGAAAAGGGCGTTAAATTTTAATTATGAATTGATAAAATCGATTGTATATGATATAATTTTTATGCAAATAAAAAGAGTTTTTTAAAAAATGGCAAAAGAAAAAGAAAAAAGCGAAACGAAACCAAAATATAAAATAGCGCTTATAATAAACGAATATTCCAAAGGCGGCGATTACAGGCCTCTTATCAACGAGGAGCTTTACCGTCAGCTCGATGATTTTCAAAAATCTACGGGGCATCCTGTCGCCGTTTCTTTTACTCGCAGCAAAACTCACATTCAAAAGGCGGTCACATCGTTGCAGCGCGAGGGGCATAATTTTCTAATAATATGCGGCGGCGACGGCACTATAAACGACGTTATACAGCACGTCGAAGAAGGCACGCTTATAGTTCCGATACCGGGCGGCAACGCTAATGATTTTGCTCGGCGTCTCAATATATTCCACTGGCGCGATTCGGTTCAGATAATTAAAAATATAGTTGAAGGCAACGTCAATATAATAGGCATCGATGCTGGCGAAATTTCATTTCACGATAAGTCAGGGGCCGTTGTTTCGCGCCGGTTTTTAAATAACTGCGGAGTCGGCGTCACCGCGGACACGGTCAGGCGCGTCGAAGGCCGCGTGGATAAAGCTTATTTAAAAAACGGTTTTTTGAGCCTGATGCTTTCTAAAGCTTTCGGGCTCACATATTATTCGACCATACTGAAAAAAAATATAAATATGAGCTGTCTTGGTTTTGAAATGCTTCTTTGCAGCAGGGTGGGCCGGTACGCCAACTTCGCTCCTTACAAGCATGAAAACGACGGCACGATTCATTTTATAATATTCAAGAATTTGAGTTATTTTAAAAGGCTGATGTTAATGATGCTTTTAAGTTTCGGCGAGCGTCTGGTAAGTTCGGGGTTCGTGGAATATTTTCACGGCCACACCAGTCGTCCGGAGATAAAAGACAGCAACAGTTTCGGCCTTAATCTGCGCGGCGTTAAAAGCATATGGGGAATGCTTCACGACAAGGCGCTGCTGCATGTAGACGGCAATCTCGTGCCTGAATTTTATGAAATTATTCAAAGCGACTGCAAAGTGAGGATTTTGCCGAAATTTATCAAAACGGTGGCCCCGTGTTAAGTTAATTTAAAATTTGAAACCGCGAATTATTAAAAAATATTAGGAGACAGTCATGAGTGAAAGGACCATAGCTTCGTTATCAAGGTTTTCATCTTCGCCGAAAACGGCCGTTTCGTATGCTTCGGGCACTGAATGGTGCGATATAAGCTTCAAGGAATTCGACGACATAGTCAGGGAATCGAAATCTTTCCTATTGAAATTCGGCGTCAAAAAACGTGACAGAGTCGTCGTGGTAGCTGAAAACCATGCCAAATGGATACCGATGTTTATGACTATAACCACTTACGGCGCCATAATAGTCCCCGTGGACGGCCAGGCTCCGAACAGCCGTCTGGTGAATATTCTTAACGATTCCAAACCCAAGCTTATAATCACTTCAAAGCAATTCGAGCCAAAAATGTCGGTAGTATTCAACGATATCGAGTTTAAAACGACGCTCGTCAATTTTCATTTCGACCTTATGCGCACGACGGACGAAATAGTTCCTCAGCTGGCTCCGCCTCAATCGATCGCGCCAAACGATCCTGCGCTCATAGTTTACACTTCGGGAACTACCGGCGCGCCAAAGGGCGTCACTCACAGTCATCATTCAATAGTTTCGGCCATAGAGCATTCTTTAAAAGTCGGCGGCATATCGCCCGACGACACTATGATGACGATACTTCCGTACACGCATGTATTCGGCCTTATAAACGCCGCGCTGGTGCCGTTTTATCTGGGCGTCAGAAACGTCATAGCTCAGACGATCAATCCTATGGAGCTTGTTTCCATCATAGCCAATTATAAGGTCACTTACGTATGTCTGGTTCCTCGTCTGGCGGAGATTTTTGCCGGTCTGCTATCGCAGATGGGAAATAAGTTTCACGGCTTTAAAATAACGATAGGCGGGGCCAGCTGCCGTCATGAAATTATCGAAAAACTTCGTTCGCTTGGGATTAAAACCGGTTTCGGCTACGGCATGACAGAAACGTGCGGCGGAGTTTTTAACGCTTTCGACGCGCCGGCGGGGTCGGTAGGAAAGATACATTCGCCGGTCAGCGCCAGGATAGATAAACCCGATAAAGACGGCGCGGGTGAGCTTTTGATATCATCGCCAACCAATACTATAGGGATTTTCGGCCGTCCCGAATTCAATAAAACCCTGTGGGCGGATAACAGTTATTTAAGGACCGGCGATATCGCTAAAATAGATAAAGACGGCTATGTTTACATTTTAGGCCGTCTTAAAGACGTCATAGTCACTCCGGGCGGCATGAACGTGTATCCTGACGAGCTGGAAGAAAGGATAGGCGGCCAGCCGTATTTAAAAGAATACTGCGTTATAGGTTTAAACGATAACGGCAGCGAATATGCGGCATTCGTAGCCCGTCCAGACAGGGAATATCTGGCTAAAAACCAGATAAAGGACGTTCAGGAATTTATCGAGCATAAGATAAGCGAGATAACTAAGAAATGGCCTGAGTGGGAGCATTTAAAAAAGGTGACTCTGTTAGACGAACCGCTTCCGAGAAGTTACAGTTTTAAGGTGCAGCGTAATTCGATTATAGAGATTTTAAAGCACAAAAAAGAATATGAAGCCATGTCGGCGGAAGGCGGCAACGGCGGCGACGAAGAAAAGCTGATAACCGAAATTTTTAGCGGCGTAAAACCTCTGATAGCGGCTCACATCAATATTCCGCCGGACGAGCTTTCAATTTACAAGCCGCTTTCCAGGTTCAACCGCCTGGATTCGCTTGGAAAAATGTCGTTGCTGGCATATTTTCAGCACAACTTCGGGCTCGTTATAGAAGAATTTACGGCGGAGGATTTCAAGACTTTTTATTCGTTCATTAAGCTTCTTCTTAAAACCAACCCGGCGGAAAAGTTAATGAAAATAAATCTGGCCGAAAAGATTGACGGCATGCCGATTCCCGTTCCGCTCGATTACAGCGTCGAAGGCATAACGCGCCGGCAGGAATTTTTAAAAGATCGTACCGGCGCTGATCTTAGCGTATTAAAAACCATGAATTACGAAGGGTCCGAAAAATATCAGGGCAATATAGAGAATTTCTTCGGGTTCTGTCAGCTTCCGCTGGGTGTAGTCGGTCCGTTAAGGGTGAACGGCGATCATGCAGCCGGGGAGTTTTACGTTCCGATGGCGACTACCGAAGGCGCTCTGGTGGCTTCCATAGCGCGCGGCGCGGAAGTTATAAACCTTTCGGGCGGCGCCAACGTCAAAATACTGGCCGACAGCGTGCCCAGGACGCCGGTTTTTACATTTTCAACGGTCGCCGAAATGTTCGAATTCAGCCAGTGGGTCAGAGGCAATTTCGATAAATTAAAAGCCGAAGCCGAATCCACGACGGGCCATGGAAAGTTAATAGCCATAGATCAGTATCCTATAGGCACCAATCTGGTGCTTCGTTTTTCGTATTCGTGCGGCGACGCGTCGGGTCAGAATATGACTACGATAGCCACGCATAAAGCTATGCAGTTCATAAGAAGCGAGTATGCGAACAAATCGATGGACTGTTTTCTCGAGAGCAATCTTTCCGGCGATAAAAAGATCAACGCAATAAATTTCACTCAGAACAGGGGAAAAAAAGTTATAGCCGAAGTGAGCGTACCGAAGGATATAGTTAAGACATATCTTAAAGTCGAGGCTGAAAGAATTCTCAAATTTTACGAACTTGCGACGCTCGGTACGATACAGGCGCATGCTTTCGGGCTTCAGGCGCATTATTCCAATCCGTTAACGGCTATTTATATAGCCTGCGGTCAGGATCCGGCATGCGCGGCGGAATCCGCCGCCGGAATAACTCAGATGCGCATGCAGGGCGATAAGCTTCAGGTAAGCGTCACGCTGCCGGATATAATGGTAGGCACCGTCGGGGGCGGCACCGGGCTTGCTACGCAGAAGGCGTGTCTTGAGATAATGGGCTGCCATGGGGCTGGCAAAGCTAAAAAGATGGCTGAAATAGTTGCGGCCGCGGTTTTATGCGGCGAGATATCGCTGACCGCCTCGATGTCGGCCGATGATTTTGCGGGCGCGCATGCGTCATACGGAAGAAAATCAGGCAAGTAGCCAAGTTGTTTACGTTTTGAAATTTACGTTTTAAAAAAGGCGGAATTATGAAAGTAATACTGGTAACATCGGAAGCCACTTACGTAAAGGACAATTACCTTTCGCTTATAAAGGAGCTGACAGATTCGCAAAAGCTTCCGGCCGGGGTTGAAATATCCGCGCTGGTGCTTATTAAGACGGTTTCGGCGAAGCTCTTTTTAAAGATGATAGGCCTTATGTTCATGGGTGTATTCGGCCTTCCGCTGGCCCTGATTAAAAACATGTACGCTTCGGTATTTGGCGACGGCCGTGTTAAGCATTGTGAAAGCCTGAATATTCCGGTTTATAAATTCGCCAATATCAACGGAGCCGAGGCTATCGCAAAAATAAAAGAAATAGCTCCCGACCTGATAATAAATATAAGGACCAGGAATATCTATAAGAAAGAAATATTATCGATACCTAATATAGGCTGCGTCAACGTCCACCACGGGATATTGCCTGAGAACCGCGGCACCATGTGCGATCTCTGGGCATGGTACGAAGGCCGGCCCGTGGGGTTTTCGGTGCACTGGATGAACGAGAAGATCGACGACGGCAATATAATAGAAGTCAGGGAAGTGGATGTTAAGGGAGTCGACAGGTATATCGATATACCTATGAAGTCGAGTTTTATAGAAGCGCAGGCCGTTAAGGGCTGTCTTGAAAAAATAATAAAAGAGGGTAAAAACGCGGGTTTTCCGAATAAGTGCGAAAAAGTCAATTACACCAGGAATCCGGACTATCAGGTAATAAAGCAGATAAGGGCTAAGGGATTAAAGTTATAAAAATAAAGGAGAGTATTAAATGATAACATTCGATAAGCTTCACAACAAAAATTTCGGTTTTCACGACGGCGTTAATTTTAAAAACAACGTAGTGTGCCTTTTAAAGGAAAATGCAAAGAAAAAACCGGACAGGGTGGCTCTGCAGTGGGTAGATCCGGCTTTCAAGGGCGAATGGGATAAAAACGTAATAAACGAAAATATCCCTCACAAATCGATTAATTTTAAAAATTTTTATGATGTTATCACCCGTACGGCCAACGGCCTGAAAAAAGCGGGCGTAAAGCACGGCGATTGCGTCATTTTATTTTTGCCGATGTCGCTCTACCTTTATCAGGCCATGTCGGCTATTATGATGATAGGCGCCCGCGCGGTGTTTTTAGATTCATGGGCGCGCCGCGACCAGTTGGGCGTGAGCGCGAAAGTGGTCAATCCGACCACTATGATAAGCTTTGAGCAGGCATTTCAGTTATGCGCCACGGTACCCGAGCTCAATGAAATCCCCATTAAGATAGTTGCCGGTCCGCACACCGGAAAATACAGCGCCACTTTAGAAGAGATATCTAAATCGGAGCCGCTTTCCGATATAGAAGCGGTAGAAGGCGAAGAAACGGCGTTAGTCACTTTCACCACGGGCAGTTCCGGCGTTCCGAAGGGCGCCGACCGCACGCACCGCTTTCTGGTGGCTCAGCATCTGGCTCTTGACGAGTGCATTCCTTACGAATCAGGCGACATAGACGTTCCGGCTTTCCCTATATTTTCGCTTAACAACATAGCGGCGGGAGTTAACACGGTGATTCCGATAACCGATATCGGAAGGCCGAGCGAAAAAGATCCTATAATGTTAGTTTCCCAGATTAAAACATGCGCGATCACGTGCGCGACGCTGTCTCCTTCTATGATAGTGAACATAGCCAAATTCTGCGATGAAAATAAAATAACCATGCCCAAAATACGCCGCGTAATAACAGGCGGCGCGCCCATTTCGAACGATACGCTAGAGCTTTTCAGAAAAGCCGTTCCGAACGCGGAAGTATGGGTACTTTACGGCTCCACGGAGGTCGAACCTATAGCGCACATCGAAGCCAAAGACATATTATTTCCGAAGCACGGCGGCAAAGCGGGCGTGGAAGGCGTAAATGTGGGTCATTTTGCGGAAGGCCTCGAGTACAAGCTTCTCAAGATCAACAAAGGCTCGATAAAGCTTGTAAACGACAGTTGGGACGGGCTTACCGTAGGAAAGGACGAAGTCGGCGAACTTGCGGTGGCGGGTCTTCACGTGTGCAAATCGTATTATAACAACACCGAAGCGGTGGCTAAAACTAAAATTATAGAATCTAACGGCAAAGTATGGCATCGTACGGGCGATCTTGCCAGGATAGACGAGCAGAAAAACGTATGGCTGGTAGGGCGCGTTCACAACGCCATTTCCCGTAACGGCCAGCTTTTATTTCCCGTTAAAGTCGAAATATTGCTAAAAAGCATCCTGACGTAAAGCAATCGGCCTATGTGGGAATTCCGGACGAAAAAATGGGCGAAAAAGCTTATGCGCTGGTAATGCTCGTAGATAATCCTAAAGAATCCAAGCAGGAAATACTTTCGAAATTAGCTGAAATACTTAAAAACGAGAACGTTCCTTACGACAAGCTTGACGTGACGGCGAACGTGCCTATGGATCCGCGTCATCACAGCAAGGTGGAATATGACGTTTTAAGGGAAGCGGTTTTGAAGGAAGAAAAGGAATCGGCCTGTCAGTCAGCGGCCGGCAACTGCGCCAGCTGCGACGGGTGTTCGGTAACCAGCGAAGGCATAGTCGAAGAGGAAAAGCCTTTCTGCCAGGGCGGCGACGATGAACAATGCTGTGAAGACACGTTTAAGAGTTTTTTAAAGATAGGCCTGGTGGTGTTTATAGCGTATATTCTCATAAAAATGCTTTTCGGCGGCAAAGAAGATAAGTAAGAGCAAGGGTAATTTATAATAGAGAACGGCCGGGGAATTTTAAAAGTTAAGCATTTTTCCGGCTGTTCTCTATGTATATATGGCGTTTGATATGTATTCGGGCGCGTGAACGATATTAACGAAATTTAATATAGAAAGCGTATATTGTATGCAATCGGAAAAAACGAAATTTAATTTTGACGAAGTCATCGACAGGAATAATTCTAACTGTTTCAAGTGGGATCTGGCCCCTAAAATATTCAAAAACAATGATATATTGCCCATGTGGGTGGCGGATATGGATTTCGCCGCGCCGCCC
>JAKPTH010000004.1 GCA_029571125.1 bacterium | reverse complement strand
TCAGGTGGTTAGAGCGCACGCCTGATAAGCGTGAGGTCAGTGGTTCAACTCCACTTAGGCCCACTGATAATCACTTATAGGCATGTGTATTAAAGAAAGATTTTATGGGGGTGTAGCTCAGCTGGGAGAGCATCTGCCTTGCAAGCAGAGGGCCAGCGGTTCGATCCCGCTCACCTCCATTCCATAATAAAAAAGGACTGCATCGTTGCGGTCCTTTTTTATTTTCCGCTTAACGCATGCGGCACGCCCTACCGTAAATTACGGAAAATACCGTTAAGATTATTGCATTGACAACGAGTAAAGGTTTGTTATATAATTATCATTCACAAAGTTAATATATATAGAAGGGTGTTTATGTTGAAAATATCAGAAGCTTTAAAATCCATAACCCGGTCAACCTTATCTATTATTATAATCACTATCTTAATCTTACCGGTTTTTAATCAAAACTTCGCTCACGCTGCCGCAAAACAGCCGGCGGAACGAAGCGTCAAATATATTTTAATAAAAGCTATCGATATCGATTCCAGCCGCGCTATTAATTCGGCCGCCATAACAATCAATAAGCGCATGTTTTTATCCACTTCGCCGTCGGGCATTATAAAAGTGGATATCGGCTCGAAGGAACTTTCGGGATTCGATTTTCTCGATATACAGGCCAGACGCGAGGGTTACTTTGACGAAAGCCTTGAAATTTCAATTAAAGACCCCTCGAAAATAGCCCAGCCCGTTAAAATTAAAATGAAACAGAAAATGGGAACGTTAACCGGCGTTATAACCGGCTGCTGGAGCGACAAAGACGGGCATTATAAAGATTCCTATTCCAACGAAGAAATTAAAGTATTCGGCAAAGCCCTTTCCTCGCAGCATATCATTTATAAATTCAAGTCGGACGCCGAAGGCAATTTTAAAATATTCAACCTTCCCGTCGGAACTTACGAGATCGAAATCAGGCACAAACAATGGCAGATCGCCGTCGAAAAGCAGGGCGAGGAAATAAGCCGCGAGTTCAGCATAAGAAAGTGCAACCGCGAGCAGTACCACAAAAGCGATAAAAACGCATCTAAAGATAAAGACGGCGGCGGAATTTCCAAATTCGACCTGAACGAAAGCCTCAATCAAAAAGAAGGCGGCTCCGTTAAAAACTACCTTAAAATAGACGGCTATAACGTTAACAATAAAAAGAATGCTGAAAAATCAAATGTTAAAAACGGCGATAAAAACAAAACCAAATAAAAAGCGGGCGATTTCTTCTAAATACGGCCGCATAATAAAAACTGCGGCGCTATTCTGCGCGGCCTTGCTGGCGTTCGTATTATACGCCGCCCCGGCCTTCGCTGCATCGACGCTCTCATTGACCGATTCAAAAACTTTCTTTCTATCGGACGCGGTCAAGGTGGTTTTTTACTTCAACCGCCAGCCGCAAATAAAACCGGTCAAATCAAATAACCGGCTCGAATTCGTGATCGATTTTCCGGAATGCGACTTTTTAATAAAAAAATATAAGCAAAACATCAAAGACGAATTGCTAAACGGCATACTTATATTCAAAACGGAAAACGCCACGCGCGCCCTGATCAGACAGCTGCAGATGACGCAGGTCAGAATAACCCAGGGTTACGATAAATCCAGAAAAAATTTTTACGTATCGGCGCTTTTTTACAGACCTTACGAACGGTATTCAAAATACGAAGCGCGCCTCGCCGAAATAGCGCAATATAAAAAAAAGGGGATCCCCGTGGTTTTAATCGACGCGGGTCACGGCGGAAAAGATCCCGGGGCCAAAAGCGTTTACGGCGATATCGAAAAAACGCTTAATTTAAAGTTCGCGCGTATGATCGTAAGCGCCATCAACGAAACAGGCCTCTGCAGAGCTTATCTTACAAGAAGCGGAGACCAGTTTTTATCCCTCGGGCGGCGAGTCTTTCTGGCCAATCAGTACGGAGCCGACGCTTTTATTTCAATACATTTCAACGCCAATAAGTCTAAAAAAGTTAGAGGCTTTGAAATTTATTACCTTTCCAGCGGAACCGCTTCGGACAAGGCGGCCGAAATACTCGCAAATATAGAAAACTCGGCCGAGTTCCTCGACGAAAATATAGCTGGCGAACAGGATTACCAGGTACAGTCGATATTGCTCGATCTTAAGGAAAAAGAAAATATAAAAGAGTCCGGAATTTTATCTACCATCATAACCGGATGGGTTTCAAAAATAGCCGCATATCCCGCTTCGGAACCAAAACAGGCGAACTTCGCGGTATTAAGAAACCTCAACATGCCTTCTATTCTGGTTGAAATCGGTTATCTTTCCAATGAAAACGATATTTCATTTCTGCGTTCATCGGCGAATTTCGAAGAAATTTGCTCCAGAATAGCCATCGGAACCATAAATTATCTCTGCCCAAAAGTAGCCCTCGACTACAGCATAATTAAAAAAAATAACGGCGCCGAAGTGAAAGCCGCCGCCGCTAAAAAATCCCAGGCCGCAAAGGCATCTACCGGCGCGGACGCTCTGGCCGAAGTCATAATCGCCGCTAAAAATAAAAATATCCAGAAAAATTTAAAAACGGCCGATACGAAGAAAATCGAATATAAGGTTAAAAAAGGCGATACTTTAAGCAAAATAGCGAAAAAGTTTAAAATCGACCTTAAAAAACTCATGGAATTAAATAATAAGACGGCCGCCGGCTCGATATTTCCCGGCGAGGTTTTAAAGATATCCAATGATTGACGATCGCACGCTTAAAATACTCGTAACAAGGCTTACCCCCGAAAGGACCGTTTCGCTTTCGTTTTCGCATAAATTCATACTGGATCTGCTCGAACGCCGTTTCAACAAATCGGTATTCGTCGATTATTTCTTTTTTCCTGAATATAAAAAGTTTATAAGCCTCAAAAATAATAAATTCCAGGGCGCCGTTTCGCAAAAAGCGGGAATGGACATTTCAAAATTTGACGTGATCGCGGTTTCTAATTCTTTTCAGCTGGAATTAATAAATTTATTTCACCTGCTTTCTATTTTAAAAGTCCCTTTTAAATTAAAAGACCGGTTGAAAGACGAAAAAATTCCGCTTATAATAGCCGGCGGCGTGAACACTCCGTCGATCGCCGCAATCACAGGCGCGCCTGAAGGAACGTCAGGCATGCCCGACGACGGTTCGTCTTCTTTAGTCGACGCTATTTTTATGGGCGAAGCCGAAACGAACCTGCCGGCGTTTATAAAAACTCTTCTGACCGACCCTGACTGGAAGAAAAATAAATACGAAATACTCGGCAAGGCTTCACAAAATATAGCCGGCGTTTATTTTCCGCCGGCATATATCCACCAATTCGAACGCAGCGGTTTAAACGGCGAAACGGCGCTCGCCGCGATAGTGCCGGCTGTAGGAAAAGATTCGCCGTTGACCCCGGCCCGCTCGTCTTATATTGAAAATATCGACACGGCGCATGAATTTAACGGTTCGATATTCGACGATTCGCCCAACGACGCCACGATGCCTGTTGAAATATCCAGAGGCTGCGCTTCTATGTGCTCTTTCTGCAAGGAAGGCTATACGCAAAAGCCATACCGCGAAAAAAGCGCGGATGAAGTCGTTAAAACATGCTGCAGGCTTCGCGATGAAACCGGAATTTCGCGTTTTAACCTCTATTCTTATAATTTCAGCGACCACAGCCATATCCATGAAATCGTCAAAGGCCTTGCCGAAAGATACATGGAAGCCGAAGTTAAAAGTCAGCGCGCGGATACCGCGCTTAAAACGCCGAAACTTTTATCGTACCTTCAATCGATCGGTTCGGCTTCGCCTACCTTTGCAATAGAAGGGATTTCGGACCGGCTGAGAAGCTATCTGTCAAAAAACCTCGATCCGGCCACTATAAACAGTTTCGCCGATTCGGTTTTTATGGCTAAGCCGAGGCAGATAAAACTTTTTTTCATTATAACCGGCCTCGAAAACGAATCGGATCTGGCCGAATTCAACAATTTTTTTACCAGACTCGTTAAAAATAGAAAAAATTTTTCTCCTTCGACGTCTATCGTGATTTCGCTAATGCCTCTGGTGCCATGCCAGAAAACCCCGCTTATGTTCGCCCCGGCGCCCGACGGCGAACGGGTTTATAAAATAATTGATAAAATAAGCAAAACCGCCGGCGGCTGTGAAAAAACCGTCGTAAGAAGCTCTATAGGCCGAAAGTTATATGAAATGACGGCTATAATGGAATACGGCGGGCGTGAAATCACCTGCTGCCTCTATGACCTGGCGGTTAATGCAGGCTTCGTTTATTACGAAGATATCGACGACAGATCATATAACCGCTTCGCGCAAAACGTCAAAAAAGCCGGATTCGCGTTTTCAAAATTTTACGGCGAAAAAGATATGAAAACTATCTTTAACTCCGACGACCGCGAATACGGAGTCACTAAAAATTTTTTATACAAAGCCTGGATTTCGGCTAAAAATTTTAAAGATATGCCGCGCTGCCTTAGAAATTCGACCGTTAAATGCTGCGGCTGCGGAGCCTGCGAAGGCGAAAACTCCGTTTATAAAAACGCCGGCGCCGAAAAAAACGAGCTTAATTTCAACATTAAAAACGATTCCGGCGCTAATAAAAAAAGAATCGTCATACCCGTTTTTACGGACAATAAAACAGATATCCCGCACGCACTCATTTCACCGCTCCTGAACGGCAGCCCGTTTAAAATACTCGAAGATTCCATCTCTAAATTATCGTTAAATTCAAATTCATTTTACGGAAAAAATTATTATTTAATAGAATGCTCCGAAGGCCCGGTTAAACCTTCACAAAGACCCGATAAATGCAAAACGGCCGGCGAAAGTAAAGCCGGAAGCCTTACTTTTCCGGCCGTTGCCGGCTATAAATCTCTCGATTTCCTGCTGGAATATAATTATATTTTCGCCAGAGCCGATTTCGACCCGCGTTTTTTTAAGCCGGGCGGCCCCGGCAAATCGGCCGAAACCCTTTTCGCCAGGCTCAATCCAAAATTCAAAGCGGCTAAATTAAAATCGGATTGCGCTTATTTAAAAGAAAACGGCCGCGGTTCCGGCGGCGGATTTACATGCCTGACCAACGCCGACGGGCTGAAAAAAAGGCCGGCCATGCCTGTAATACTGACAGACAATGAAACTTCGTTCATTTATGCGATTTTCAAGCTCGATAAAGAAATACTCGATATTGTAGCCGGCGCCGAAATACTCGAATACGTTAAATTTTACGAATACAACGTAAAAGACCCTCAAACCGTCTGTAACAAATGCGGCAGAGTCATGTCTCATACGCCTGAAAATTTAAAAAACTTTTCATCTCCTGAATGCTTCGTCTGCAGGCTTCTTTCGTAATAATATTCTCTGAAATATAATCCCATCAATTGAATTTGCCACTCGAATTTAGTATAATTGAATTGAGAGAATTAAAATAAAACACGAAAGGAGGGGTTACCATGAGTGAAAAAAATGAAAAAGAAAACAGCATCTCCAACCAGAACCCTGCGCAATCGGCTTTTTTAACAAATTCCAGAACGCAGTCCGATCCCGGACAAAATTCAGGCAAAGCAAATTCAAACGGCCCTTTCGGCCCGGTTTACGACCCGCCGGAAGAAGATTACGTCGCGGCATTTAAAAAATGGGTATTTGCAAACAATCCTTTTTACCTTTTAAGCGTGTTTTTAATGTTCTGGGGGCTTTATATAGCCAGCGTGGACGGCGCCACGGGCCGCGGCCCCGAATCGCTAAAAAGCCTCATCATGTTCTACGCCGTAGAAAATATCTACGAAATAATAATGTTCGCCATGGCCGTATATCTTTTGCATAAGCGCGTCAATCAGCCTCACGGAAGGCTTTTAGTCTTTTTTATAATTATATTTTTATGCGACGCGACTATGTATCAGACGGTCATAGCCAACTCCTGCAGCCTTAATACCATGTGGGCGGGCATAGCCGTGTCATTTATTTATTTTATACTCGCGGCATGCAAAATAGGGCTGCTGATACATTTTCTGAGGATCAGCATATGCTACGAAGCGCTTTTTTACTCGCTGTCGTCGTTCGCCCTTATATATTTGACTCCGCAGATAATAAACAACATGGCGCTCAATGGCGGTTCAAAATATAACGTATGGTGGGTGTTCTACGCCATAATGATCGCCGCTTCGCTCACGCAGCTTCCGGTTATTTTAATGAACTGGAATAAAAAATATGAAGATTTCGTCGAAGAGCGTGAAAATAAGTATTTCGGCGCGTCGGAACTTTATTTTTATAAAATGATCGTCATTATTCCTTTCATAGCGGTTCCCGTGCAGATATTCTTAAACGCCGCGAGCGATCTCAAATCCATAAATCCTTCGTTCGCCAACTTCGACTACGGCTTCGTACCTTATATTTTCTTTTCGGCCTTCTTTATACAATCGGTTTTTAAAAACCTTGTCAATACGTATTTTATATCCTTAAACGCCTACGATTTCACATGCTCCCTGGTCATATTCGCAATCGCCGTCATAACCAGGCCAATCGACGTTTCAATATTCGGCGATTCCATGCTTTATCCTCACCGCATTAACGTTCTGATTATAATGACCGCGAATCTGGCCTTCATAATAACCCGCAAAAATTACATGAGCCTCACATTCCTGGCCGCCCTCATTTTGTTCTACACTAAAAGCTACTACTACGGCGTTATCGATTATTTCAATTCGTCTTCGACGATGCGGGCCGCCGCGTTTATCATAGCGTCATTTGCCACTCTGGCCGCCGGATTCGTTCTGAGCATTTATTCAAAAGAACCTTCCGCGGCTATCGTTATAGCTAATTCAAACGGTAAAAACGAAAATGGAGAAAATAAAAATTAAAGTTTTTGGACATGAATTAAATGACAAACGAAAAAAAATATTTAAACGGTAAAATAACGCTTTTAAACTACATAGATTACTCATACGGCCTAAACTCATCCCGCGCCGCGCTTTTTTATAAAAAAAGCACGGGCGCGGATTCTTTTAAAATACGCTATGGAAAATCAAACGACGGCTTCGTTAATTCTTTCGTCCTGGCCGGCGGCATTCCATTATTTAAATGGCGGTCGTCGAAAAGCGAAACTTTTTACCATGCGGGCTTCGGACGAAATAACATAGAAAACAGCGCTCTGGCTGAAAAAAATACCCATACACCCGAATTAAAAGAAAGCGACATTGAAACCGCGTTTACAAATTCCCTGCAATTGCTCGAAGAACTCGACGCAGGTTTTTATTTATTGACCTTTGCCGACCATTACCCGGTAGGAATCGACGGAAAATTTTTCGGCGAACTCTCAAATCATCCCGTCAAATACAGCTTTAATTATACGGCAAGCGCCGCCAGAGCTTTTCCCGCTTATCTGGCGCCTTCGTCGCCCGCCTCGTCTTACGATATAGATAAAATCAATCATTACCGTAACGCAATACGCAACGGTGAATATATATCTTCTTCGGCTATATATTTCGACGATTTTATAAGCGTAATTCTAAATGGCCATCATAAAGCGGCGGCGGCTTACTTAGAAGGCCGGACTATTCCATGCCTTACCGTCATTCCATGCTCCGGATACGCTCACGACAATAAAAACGTTACCTCGCTTTTTTTCGCTTCGAACCAGATAGACGCCTCGGGCATAACTGGCGACTTTCTTTTTGAAATGATGCAGAACAAGAATAAAAAAATCATTACCGAATCCGAAACCATTAGTTATATTTCAAAAATCAGCGGTGAATGGAATAAAAGACACGATCTCTTTAAAGACGAAAATAAATCCGCAGCATTCTTAAAAATAAAAACAATCGAAGGCATTTCCATTTTAAAAGATATAAGCGACGTTAAAATAAATTCTCTTTTGTCCTCTGCTTCGCCCGACTATAAATCCATAGAAATGCTCTTCGACGTGCTTACAGGCCTCGGCGACAGGCGCGCATATAATCTGGCATTCAAATTGGCCGGATCGGAATCATACCTCGGCTTGTGGCCGCAGGCTTTTTCATATCTGGCCGACTTTAAAAACAAAGAAGTCGAAAAACTGTTCGTCGATTATTTAATAAACGACGAATACGGCCTTTCCGATATTACTAAAATCATTGACGCATATTTCGAACATGATAAAATTTAAAATATAATACGGAGGCTTTATGAAAAAACGGGATTTATTTTTACCGCAACTCTTTTCAATATTAATCATAGCGACGTTTCTCGTCTGTTTTGATTTTACCCCGGCAGCCTGCTCCGAAACCGGCGAGGTTAAAACCGTATTTATTAAAGACGGCGAAAGCTTCGATTTTATTTACATACCCGCGGGAAGTTTTCTAATGGGAAGCGATCTTTCGGACGCCGACCGCGATTCTACTGAATGGCCGGCTCACGCTGTAAAAATTTCTAAAGGCTTCTGGCTGCTTAAAAATGAAGTAACCCAATCTCAATGGCAGAGTATTATGAAAACTAACCCTTCATATTTCAAAAACCGCTCCGATGCCGGAAATGAAGATTCGCCCCTGGATAATCCCGGCGGAGATACTCAAAAATATCACAGCGGGCGCGACAACTGCCCGGTAGAAAACGTTTCATGGTACGATTGCGAAAAATTCATGGCGGCTATTAATTCAAAAGAAGTAGGTATTTTCAGGCTTCCGACCGAAGCCGAGTGGGAATACGCATGCAGGGCCGAAACCCGAACGTCTTACTACTGGAGCGATTCCATAGACGAAAAATATTTCTGGTATATGGACAACGCCTATAACAAACCGCAGGCGGTATGCAGTAAACTGCCCAATAAATGGGGCCTTCACGATATGAGCGGCAATATGTCGGAATTGTGCGCGGACTGGGGTAAGTCGCCCTACGACAGAAGCGGAGAAACCGTATGCGACCCGAAAGGCGAACCCGTCGGCGAATATAAAGTGGTGCGCAACGGCAACTGGGCGATTCGAGCCGTTCATTCGCGCTCGGCCAGGCGTTCGTTAATGAAACCAAACGATAAGGATATGTACACAGGATTTAGAATAGTCTGGGAACCGGCCGGTAAATAAAAAACCGCCTGTTATTACGGACCGGTAAATTAGCCTCTAAACTTTTCGATAAGGGAAGGCGATGGGCCCAAGGCCCCTCCCTTCCCTTAAAATCCCTTCCAACCCCAAATTAGCCTGACGCTTTATTTCAGTAAATTGCCGGCTTTTCTACCGGAACTTTAATTTTATTATGCTCTTTTCTTTTGCCGCTAAAACTTCTTTCTCTTTCCTTTTTTTTATTTTTTCTTTCTGTTTGTTGCAGACGCGCGCACGCGCGCGTCTGCGCAGCAATAATGGCTGTAAGTAAGTCGACATATTGTTTTATATTAAGCATTATGATTTATCAACTTTCATATAAACACTAATAACTAGCATCTTACTGCGATCTTCTATTTTCAACGTTTATGACGTTGCGCTTCATAAGCGTATGCAGTATGACCGAAGGTATCTTCATAACGGTGGCATTTCCGGAACTGTCCTTGACTACATAGAACATGTAAGGTTTGGGACTGTTTTCCGGAGTGGGATCTCTGAAAATGCCGTACGCCGCCTTGCAATCCATCAAAGTTCCATTGCTCAGCTTGGCCTTATCGGATCTCCACATTTTTATAACTTCGTCCAGCATCGCCTGATCGCCAAGATTTTCGGTATCGAGATATAACTGCTGGCCTTCCAGTTTTCCGCTAGCTTCGTCATACGGAGAGGGAGTTATAACGCCGTCAACATTATCGCAGCATATAAGCTCGAATTTAGTTCTTGAATCCTCTATGATTTCAAGCGTTTCGCCCGTAATCTGATCGTAATCGAGATACGCCAGGCCGTTAGGCGAATAATCGTCATAACCCTGCGTTAATTTTATATTTTTACCGCTGAATTTGATTTTATACTCCGGCTCGCCCGATGAATTATCCACGGCTATTTCAGGATTGCCAGGAGAAGTCGGAATAAACTGGCGAAGCTTAGAACCGTCTGGAGCCATCGACAGAGATTCGAACTTGGTTTCCTTGACGCCGCCTTCCAGATCGAGCGTCTGCAACAGCACAGATACGGGCCCAAATGAAGTGTATTTCAGACGCGGTTTGACGGAAGTCGGGTCCCATATCAAAGTATCTTTGAACGAATCGTGATAACCGCCAAGGTCCTCGGGCTTTGGCGAGTTCAAAGCGAACCGCTTAATGATGCCGTCTCTTGAAAGCAGCACGCTTATTATAAGCGAAGGCGAATCGTTGTCTTTGATAGTTATATGCGCCGGAGCATTTGAATATTCACGGTTTTTAGCTTTCATATCGGCGTCAGAGGTAAAGCCGAGCTTGATTTCAGACGTGGAATTATCGCCGTTTGCGTCGCTTATTTTGTTTCCTGCGCCGTCTTCGCCGCTTGCAAAAAGCGGTATGCTGCCGACCATATCGTAAGGCATCTGATCGGCTTTTATGCTGTTAGCCGGTAAAACATAAATAGCACGCCTGAAAGGCGCGTCGTTGCCGTAACCGGGATATTGCGTGAAATCCAGTTTTGCAGGATCTACGTCCTGTATGACGCGGTTCACCCCGACGCCGTTTCCTGAAGCTGTCGGAGTAATGGTTTTTTCAAGGACTTTTTTAACTTTATCTTCGTCAAAAAGCAGCATGACATCTTCGGATTCATCCACGGGAAAATCGGCTTGCGCGATATCGCTCATTTTTTTGCCGACATGAGCAACAAGCGTTGATTTTAATTCACGGTTAGGATTGTTGTCGCATACGCTGTATTTAATGACCGAAGGATAGTCGTCGCCGGTAGTGCCGCCTTTAAACGGAACGCCTGCCTTTGGAATAACGGCAGCCAGCTGATCTGTTTCGGGCTGCGGAGTGAAAGTGGGATCGTTTCCCATAAAATAAGCCTGAGGCGATTGCCTGTCTTTGACCCTTATTTTATAGCCTATAGGTTTCGGGCTGGCGTTTCTGATAGCGGAAGCGCACTCGCCGACTATGGTTTCGCCATACCCGTCGTGCACGAGGTCGTAATAAGAATACATGGGCTTGCCGGTAGCGGGATCGTTAATGATGTTGTTATTCTTGTCACGCTTTTCGGAACGGCCTTCCCATTTTAGTTTGGGATATTTGAACTTGATATACAGGTAATAATCGCCCGGCTCTAAAGGCATATCGAAAGCATACCTGAGCTTTACTTCTACATTATATTTGCGGTCCGGACTTATATAGCTGTTAGGCGTCCATGACACTACTTTTTCATTGTTAACGCCGGGTATCGCGTTAGGAAAATCGGCCTCATCCGAAAGGCGTCCTTTGGCTATCAATATGTCAGGCTCCCTGGTGCCGGCCCTGGTCTTGATATATTCGCTCGCAAGCCCTTCCTGCTTCTCAGCGGCCAGATACCATTCATATTCGATACAGCCCCTGTCGGCGCGGTTAAGAGGTTGCGTGGGATTCGAAGTGGTCCCCGCGCCTTCAACCCATAGCGCGGTGTTAGCTGACGTTCCCCATACCTTGACCGGCGCCGGCGCCAGAATTTCAGCCGGCGGAGGATTTAAGAGTTTTCTGGTGCCTGACGGTATGTCCGGCGGCACTTCGCCGAAATTTCTTAATTTAGCTTCGATAGTCCCGGTACGTCCGGCGGCCGGCCCGCTGTAGCAGTTAGACGGCTGCGCCGCCGCGCC
>JAKPTH010000719.1 GCA_029571125.1 bacterium | reverse complement strand
TCTTCTTTGGCGAGCACCACTGCGGTTTCTATATCTTCGTGCTTCTGCAGCTGCGCGTCTATTTCGCCGAGTTCTATTCTGAATCCCCTTATTTTAACCTGGAAATCGATGCGGCCAAGGAATTCTATATTGCCGTCCGGCAGCCACCTTACCAGATCGCCGGTGCGGTACATTCTTTCGCCCGGGTAGAACGGGTCGGCCGGGAATTTTTCGCTGTTAAGCTCCGGCCTGTTAAGATAGCCGCGCGCGATCCCGTCGCCCGCGATGCACAGTTCGCCCGGAATGCCTATGGGAAGAAGCTTATTGTTTTTATCCAGGACGTACATTCTTGTGTTGGATACGCCTTTGCCTATAGGGATGTTGTCGTACTGCCTGTCCACGCGGAACATGGTGGTTATGACGGTATATTCGGTGGGGCCGTATGCGTTTACGAGCGTGTAATTCTTTTGATGGTAGTTTTTGAGCTTATCGCCGCCGCAGGAAATATAACGGGCCGATTTATTGTCGGTGAGTTCGGCAAACTGTTCGTAGAACTGCGTGGGGAAAATTGAGAAAGTGATTCCGTTGGCCTCCATGTAATTGTTTATTTCTACCGGAAGAAGTCGCAACTCGGGGGCTATTACGTGCAATTCGCCTCCGGTGAATAAAGACGGGAATATTTCGCTTCCTATCGAAGGATCGAAACATATAGACATATATTGAGTGAACCGGTCGGCGCTGGTTAAATTGAATTCGTTAATGAGGCATTCCGCAAGATTTATCAATGAGCGGTGCTCTATCA
Source organism: bacterium (assembly GCA_029571125.1). Lineage (GTDB taxonomy): Bacteria > Muiribacteriota > UBA9980 > UBA9980 > UBA9980 > UBA9980. The sequence continues at coordinate 1,276 of JAKPTH010000719.1, read as the reverse complement.
TTACGCCCTTCGGCTTTCCGGTGGAGCCCGACGTGTATATGGCGTAGGCGAGATCGCGCGGCCCCGCTATGCGGCCTATATTTTCGCCGCCGGACGCGCTTTCGTAGATGGAATAATCGTCGATGGCTATTTTTGGCCCGCCGTATGCGGTTTCGTCGATATTCTTTTTCTGCCCTATAATAGCCGCCGCTCTGGTGTCGGTTAACATAAACTCTACCCTGTCGGCGGGATAGGAAGGATCGATCGGAACGTAGCACGCGCCGGCCTTCATTATGGCCAGCAGGCCTATAACCATTTCGGCCGATTTATCGGCGAGCTGGGCCACGAAATCGCCTTTTTTAACGCCTTTTTCTATGAGGCGGCGGGCGAATTTATTGGCGTGATCGTTGAGCTGCGCGTAAGTGAGCTTCCGGTCGCGAAAAACTAAGGCGGTGTTGGCTGCATATTTTGCGGCCGTCTTTTCAAAATATTCATAAATCGTAATATTCTCGTCGTATTTCAGAGAGGTGCAGTTGAAATCGTAAAGCACGGTTTTACGCTCGGCGGGCGCCACGAGCTCTATGTCTTTTAAGTATATTTCAGGGTTGCGGCTGACTTCGTCGAGAATGTTTATAAGATGCGTGGACATCCTCGCCACGGTATCGTCTTTAAACAGGCATTTGCGGTATTCCAGGCTGAATTTCATGCTCTCTTCGCTTTCAAAAGCCTGCAGCGTCAGGTCGAATTTAGCGGTGCGCGTGTTTATCTCCTGCGGCTTGACTCTTAAATCGCCGTAGCTGGCCTCGCTGAGTCCCTTTGACGTCTGATATACGAAGACGGTGTCGAAAAGGGGATTGTGTCCGCTGGCGCGCTTTATTCCAAGTTTGTCGATAAGCATGTCGAGCTGGTAATCCTGATTGTCTATTATATTCAGGAAAGTCGAGCGCACTTCGGCCAGAAATTCGCCGAATTTTTTGTCAGGTTTAGGATAATTGCGCGCCGGCATAGTGTTAACGAACATGCCCAGCATGTTTTGCGTTTCCATAGAAGGCCTTCCGACGAGCGGAGTGCCGACCACGATATCTTCCTGCTGAGAATATCTTGAAAGCAGAATATTATAGGCCGCGAGTATCACCGTATAAAGGGTGTTTCCGGTGGCCTGCGCGAAATTTTTAAGCCTTGCGGTTAGTTCGCCGTCGTCGAAAAACTCGAATTGATCGCCGTCGAGCGAAGGCTTCGGCGGCCTCGAAAAGTCGGTCGGCATATTGAGCGTGGGAACGTCGCCGGAAAGCATTTC
>JAKPTH010000446.1 GCA_029571125.1 bacterium | reverse complement strand
TCAATGCCGGCAGCGCTGTTCAGGGCTATCGAAGCGGGCGACGCCGGGATAGTTGAAAAGCTGCTCGATCTTGGGGCTAGCCCTGACGTATGCGGCGAGTACGGCAAAAACGGCCTTGAATACGCGAGAAATTCATTTTATCACAAAATCAAGAGACTGCTTTTATCAAGAGGCGCCATAATAGATTTCACTGACGATAATGAAGATTACCAGAAATGCGTCGAAATGATCTCGGACCGCAAAAAAAGCGAAGATGTGATCGAGCGATTAAAAAAAATTAAAAATTTAAACCGCAGATCGACGACGAGCCAGCCTTTGCTGCACACTCTTATCAGATCGGATTACGACTGGAAAACCATTGAAAGCGTGATCCGGATGGGCGCGGACGCAGACGCCATCGATACGGAAGGCAAGACTGTATTAATGCTGCTGCTGTCAAAAAATTACGCCGTCGATAAAGATACGCTGAAATATTTTAAAAATATCGCGGCGACCGACAACGGCGGCAATAACTCGTTGTTTTACTGCCGCAATTCGATACCCATCACGATCAAACTGCTCGTAAGCAATGGCCTGAAAATCAACGCGCGCAACCTGAATGGCGAAACCCCTCTGATAAAACTGTTTTCAGACTATGTAAACCCGAACGCGGCCTGGGAAATGATAAACTGCGGCGCAAACGTCAATGCGAAAACCAAGGAAGGGCTTAATGCCCTGATGTATATCGCGAAACATGATAAAGACGAAAAAATATATGAAGCTGTAGATCTGCTGGTCCGCGCCGGCGCAAATATAAACGACACCGATAACAACGGAGATACGCCGCTCATCGTCGCCGCAAGGGAAGGTAAACTTTTCGCAGTAAAAGCGTTTCTGAAAAACGGCGCGGACGTCAATATAAAAAATCTGAAGGGCGGCAGCGCGCTTACGGAAAGCTGCTCCTGGAGAAACTCGGAGGAAATTCCGCTGTTATTGATCGGCTCGGGCGCCAATATAAAATTCGGCGAAAATGGATTCAACGATTCGGACGTCCTTGTGGAGCTTTTCTCCTGCCGTAATCAGAAAATAATAAATATTCTACTCGATATAAACTCGGATAAAATAGGCGAGTTCGACAACAGGCTGGCGGAAACTTTAAAAATTTATTGCAGTGATGATCAGTTTATCGCAACGCTGGCGCATATCGCCAGGCTGAAAAACGTCCCGAACGAAAAAGTGTGGAAATTACTTCAAAAGTATTATAAAATAGATGATCGTTATTTATTGATGGCGATAATAAGCTACGCCGACCGGGAATTGATTAACTTTTTAATGAGCAAGGGCTTAGAATTTCCGGCCGGGCATCTCAGTGAATTGCTGCTTTTAGCGGAACGCAGTAATAACCCGGCGGCTTTTGAAATCATTATGAGCCGGAAGAAGCCGCTTGACGGATATACGCTGTCAGAAATTAAAATCGACTTAACAAAAGGCAAAAAAATAGAATTGATTAAAATCCTTTTAAAAAGTATCCCGGACCTGGGTCATGACTTTTTAAAGCGCTCGCTCGAAGTATTCACCGAGGCGAAGGACATCGAAGGCATGACGCTTGCGCTGAAACTTATCAATAAAGAGAACAACAAAACCACGGCTCAACCTGGAAAAACTAATACTAGCATTGACAAAGGCGTAAAAAAATGAGAAACGCAAAGCGTCGACATATCTCTAAGTTAAATGATATTAGGGAGTGAAAAATGAAAAAATGGGTCTTGCGGTTATTATTTTTGATTCTGCAACTATAGCCATTTTAATTAATTTATTTGTATTTCAATTATTGAATGCTCAAACATCTTCTCAAACTGTCATTTTAAA
>JAKPTH010000718.1 GCA_029571125.1 bacterium | reverse complement strand
TCTTCTTTGTCTTTTCTTGTCAATTCATGTTTTTTTATAATATCTTTCCAGTACTCCTCGGCCGATGCGCAGCCGACGAGGCCGTACTGCACGCGGCCGTCCATGATCTGCTTGTAAATATAAAAACACGGCTTTGCGTCTTTGATTAGCACTTTATCTTTTATGAGCCTTGCCATATTTTTTGCCGCCGCGTCGTAAACGCGCTGATCGTGGAGATCTACGCCGGGTTCGAGCTCTATTTCGGATTTATCTACGTAAAGATAGCTGTTCGGCTTGCCTTTAGCCAGTTCGCGCGCCTCTTCGGAGTTAATTACGTCGTACGGAAGGCAGATGACCTCCGCCGCGTTTTTAGATTCAGGATGATAACCGTAAAACGGTTTAAAAGTGGACATTTCATACCAACCCTTTCAATATTATTATATTTGAATATACTCGGGAACTGAAGTTAGTGAAAAAAATATATAATTAAGAGCGTACAACATACGCCATACGGATAAATTATAACAAATATCGGATAAAATGTAAATTATTTTTTAAGCTGTTTTTAAAATGATTGAATTATTATTGTTAGCGTATTGCTATAAAAGAGAAGAAGAAGGGTTTTAGCTTAAAAACCCTTCCTCTTCTTTATTTAAGGCTATATTACATATAGCTTATATTTGAATCGACTTGAAGCGCCGCGGTATTATTCGTTGCCGCCGTCGTCTTCCATGCCTTCGCCGCCGGTCATGATGTCTAATTCTTTATCTTTAGAGCTGATCATCTGTTCTTCTTCCATGACTTCTTTTAACTCGTCGGCCTTGAGAGCGAGAGTGGCAGAGGCCGCTTTAACTTCGGTCTTTCTGGCGAAATCGGGAAGAGATACGTTTCTGTAAGCCGATATGCCTGTGCCGGCAGGGATGAGCTTACCGATGATAAGGTTTTCTTTAAGACCGCGCAGATAGTCGACTTTGCCGCGGATCGAAGCCTGCGTGAGCACGCGGGTCGTTTCCTGGAACGAAGCCGCCGATATGAACGAATCGGTGGTGAGCGAAGCTTTCGTGATACCCTGGAGGATCTGTTCGCCTTCGGCGGTTCTGAGGCCGAGCTGGCTGATGCGTTCGTTTTCGATATAGAATTCGTTTATCGTAACGATTTCGCGCGGCAGGAACCGTGTGTCGCCGGAGTTGAGTATTTTGATCTTGCGGAACATCTGGCGGACGATTACTTCTATGTGCTTGTCGTTGATCTGAACGCCCTGGTTCTTATACACGTGCTGGATTTCGTCGATGACGTAACGCATCGTGCGTTCAACGCCGGCGATCTTGCGGAGCTTCTTGGGCGCTACGTTGCCTTCGGTAAGCTGGTCGCCGGCTTTAACGAGCTCGCCGTCGAATACGAGGAAGTTCGAAAGCGTTCCGAACTGGCTCTTGTACTGCTTGCGTTCTCCGCTGAAACTTTCGATTACGAGCGAGTTGCCAGCGCGTTTGGCCACGCCGTCGAATTCGGCTATGATAGACTCTTTTTTAGGCCTGCGCGCTTCGAACAATTCGGCGATGCGGGGCAGACCCTGAATGATGTCTATCGTTTTCTTGGATGAAGAGCCCCACTTAGCGAGGATTTCGCCCACATTAACTTTCTGGCCGTCTTCGACTTTGAGCTCGGCGCCGTCGAGGATCTGGTGCGCTTCGCCCATCTGAACTATAATGCTTCCGATAGTGGTTCTTTCTTTGCCTTCTTTATCCTGGCGTTTGATGAGTTTGATAACGCCGGCCACTTCGTAATCGTATTCCACTTCGATTTCTTCGGCGGTTCTCTTTTCAAAGTGAATTTCGCCGAGCGTGAAGTTGACCGATATTCCGGGCAGATAAAGCTTCAGTTTGCTGTCGCTGAGGTTGGCCGCGTTCATTACCATGAATTTAGCGGTAGCCGCATCGATTACATGTTCGGATTCGATGACGCACGTGCCGTCAAGGTTGTTCATTATAGTTTTGCTTACGCGCGTTCCGACGATTTCGTTGATGGAATCCGATTTGAGTTTGGTGAGGTCTACTTCTTTGAAGAAGTTGATCTTTTTGCCGTTGACCTTTATAACCAGGCTTTCGTGTATAACCGGGTAATATCTCAGCTGGGCTATATTTTTACCGCTTATCGTTATTTTTTCGCTATAAGACTTAACCGGGTTGAACTTGTCGTTTACAAGAGCAGCGAGCTTATCGCCTTCGCGGACCTGCATGCCGTCATTGACTAAAACGCGCATGTCCGAAGTGATCTTATATTTTTTCTCGCT
>JAKPTH010000714.1 GCA_029571125.1 bacterium | reverse complement strand
AGATTTCACTATATCTCATCATCCCATCGAATCCATAAAACATTATTTCTTTTTATTTTTTCTTCCTTAAATTAATTTTTCATAAAATCTTTCCGATATTATCAACGTGTTATAATAAGTTTTACTTTTTTAATAACGGCAATCATTTTATTTTATAGACGTAATAAGAAGGAAAGTGATCGAAATGACAGTTAACAAAAAGGCTTTTAAAAAGAGTTTTTTCGTTTTAATCGCTCTGATCGTGAGTTTCGCGCTGATGCTCCCGCAAGACCCCGCATATTCCAAAGACGCGGTGGAAGAGCAGCTTCGCGATTCGGGCTTCAACGACGACATGATTCAGAAAATCATGAATAAAAATACCGACAACACTCTTAAAAAATCGGCTAAAGAAAAGGTTTATCCTGCGCTCAAGCCTTCACCCGGCGATAAATCCGGCGCCGATAAGAGCGCCGACGAACTTCTCGCCGACACCGTTTTAATAGCTGAAAATACCGCCGGCGACGGCGCGACCGCCTCCGACGCGGGAGCTAAAGTCCCGGCCGCTAAAAAAGACGCGCCTAAAAAAGACGGCAAAAGCACCCAGGTGCTCTCCGTGGACGAACTCTACGGCGGCAACTTATATACCGAAGACGATTCCGACGTTAAAAAAATAAAGGCGCGCGACGAAAAGATTTATTACCCCGGCGTTATTTCTTCAAGCATAACCGGCACGACCGGATTAATTTATACGCAGACCGCGCATACGCTTAAAAAAGGGCAGTTCAACATAGGCGCACACATAGTATATAACACCATATCAAAACAAAACAACAACAAGATATCGTTTTTAAACGACGAATACGCTCACCAGTACCAGTTCCCCATCAACGTAACGGTAGGCGCGCTCGATAACTTCGAACTCGGCTTCATTTTTCCCGGACAGTCATGGAAAATCAACTGCTCCTCGCTTAAGCCCCAAAACGACAGCGGCTCGGGCATGGGCGACATTGGAATGAAAATGAAATACAAGCTTCCCATGCAGCCGGAATCGCCAACTTCGCTCGCCGTCGGCTGGGGCGTTAAATTTCCGACCGCCGACAAAAAGACCATGTACGTCATGGGCGCTACAGGCGAAGCCGACTACGACGTGTTCGCGGCCCTTTCGCAAAAACTTTCATCGGCCAACGTCCATATCAACCTTGGCTACACGTCCACCGGCGACCCGCGCTCTTCCCAGGCCGGCCAGAGACTCTTCGTAGACGATAAATTCGTCTACAACCTCGGCGTGGATTTTTCAAAAACCGACGACCTGACCCTCAGCTTCGAATTGAACGGCGAAAACTGGGGCGCAATGGGCACAAAACTCGACTTCACGCCCGCGATCAGAACGCGCGTGAATAAAGACCTTATCCTCGACGCGGCCCTGCCCGTATCGTTTTATAACGATCAGGAATACGGTTATAACTTTAAATTCATAATGGGCGCCACTTACATGTTCTAAACCTTAAAACATTATAATTACGTAAATCATGAAAATATAAATTCTGTAAATCGAGTATGAAGTAAAAAAACGGCGTCGCCCGAAAGGCGCGCCGTTTTTTAATTCCGGCTTTCGCTTCTTAATAAACACCGCCGCGGCCGATCATTTGATTTTACCCCGACGTTGTGTTATAATATCATCCAGTTAAATGCATGGCGCAAAAAACAACAAGGATCTTTAAATTAAAATCGGAGGTTTTATCAATGCCTTTTATTTCCAGAAGTTATCGTTCGATCGTAATCGCCGTTATAGCCGTAATCCTTGCAGCATCAGCCGCATACTGCCAGCAGCCTAAAAAAATCACGGTCGGCGTGTCCCTTCCCACTCAACGCGAAGAACGCTGGGTGCGCGACGCCAGACAGCTCGAAGATGAAGCTAAAAAACGCGGAATCGAAATAAAAATGCAGATTTCCGACAACGACGCCATGAAACAGGTCGCCCAGTGCGAAAATTTAATCGCGGGCGGAATCGATATCCTCATAATCGCCCCTCACGACGCCACAGGCGCCGCTCCCATAGTAGAAAACGCCCATAACGCCGGAATAAAAGTCATATCCTACGACAGACTCATATTAAACGCCGATTGCGACCTCTACGTTTCGTTCGATAACGAAAAAGTAGGCGAACTCCAGGGCGAATTCATAACCAGAACAGTGCCGAAAGGCAATTATATAATACTTTCAGGCTCGCCTACCGATAATAACGCCGCTATGTTTAAAGCCGGCGCCATGAAGATAATAAAACCGCTCGCCGATAAAGGCGATATCAAAATAGTAATGGAACAGGCCGTTAAAGACTGGCAGCCCTCCGAAGCCATGAAAATCGTAGAAAACGCTCTCACCGCCAACGATAATAAAATCGACGCCGTGCTCGCCCCCAACGACGGCACCGCCGGCGGCGCCATCCAGGCCCTCGCCGCCCAGAAAATGGACGGCAAGGTGCCCGTAACCGGACAGGACTCGGAACTCTCCGGCGCGCAGAGAATCGCCGAAGGCTCCCAATCCATGACCGTATTCAAAGACACCCGTAAACTGGCCATCGCCGCAATCGACGCCGCCGAAAAAATCCTTTCTTCCAAAGAAGTCGAAATCAACAAAAAAATCAACAATAATAAAAGCGATATACCCTCCCTGCTTCTCACCCCCGTCGCCGTCGATAAAACCAACATAGACAAAGAACTTATCGAAAGCGGCTACCTGACTAAAGAAGAAGTCTATAAAAACGTTAAAAAATAACGAGAGTTGATAAAATTGAACGACACTAACGCACTCGTAATGAAAAATATTACCAAAACCTTTCCCGGCGTCAAAGCGCTTTCCGACGTGAGCTTCAGCGTGAAAAAAGGCGAAATACACGCGCTGGTCGGCGAAAACGGCGCCGGCAAATCCACGCTGATGAAAGTGCTGAGCGGCGTCTATCCCTGCGGGACATTCGAAGGCGAAATAATGGTCGGCGGCGCCGTGAAGAATTTTTACGGCATAAAAGACAGCGAAGCGGCCGCAATAGCCATAATTTATCAGGAACTGGCCCTGGTAGGCCAGCTGAGCGTATGCGAAAATATCCTTCTGGGACACGAAATATGCACCGGATTCGGTAAAATAGACTGGAACGCTTCGTTCGAAAAAGCTTCGCGCGCCTTAAAAAAAGTCGGCCTGAACATCAGCCCGGCCCATAAAACAATGAATCTGGGCGTCGGCGAACAGCAGCTGGTCGAAATAGCCAAGGCCCTGGCCAAAAACAGCGATATACTCATACTCGACGAGCCTACCGCCGCCCTCACCGAAAGCGAAGCCAACAGACTCATCGCCATTTTAAAACAACTCCGCAAAGACGGCATAACGTGCATCTACATATCGCACAGGCTTAAAGAAGTTTTCGAACTGGCCGATACGATCACGGTTTTAAGGGACGGCCGGACCGTCGCCACCGCCGCGGCGGCGGATTTCGACGAGCAAAAACTCATAGCCACCATGGTCGGACGCGAACTCAAACAAATCTACCCGCGCAAAAAACGCGAACGCGGGAAAATATTATTCGAAATCAAAGATTACACCGTCTACGACCCCGCCCGCGGCGCCGACGTCGTCAAAAACGTCAGCTTTAAGCTGCACCAGGGCGAAATACTCGGCTTTTCAGGCCTTGTAGGCGCCGGACGCAGCGAACTTTTCATGAATATAATTAACGCCGCCGGACGAAAGACCGGCGGAGAAGTTTTTCTCGAAGGCGAAAGAATCGATATACGCGACGTCAACGACGCCATTAAAAAGAAAATAATGCTCGTTTCAGAGGACCGGAAACGCTACGGCCTCGTTTTAATGATGGATATCAATAAAAACATATCCCTGGCCAGCCTCGAAAAAGTTTCGAACCTCTCAGTCATAAACGCGAACGCCGAAATAAAAAACGCCGAAAAATACACCGCCGGACTTAAAATCAAAACGCCGTCCGTCGAACAGAAAACACGCAACCTGAGCGGCGGCAACCAGCAAAAAGTCGTGCTGGCAAAGTCGCTGATGATAGAACCCAGGATCCTCATACTCGACGAACCCACTCGCGGCATCGACGTCGGAGCTAAATTAGAAATTTATAATATAATTAACGAACTCGTCGATTCCGGCGTCGGCGTCATCATGATATCTTCCGATCTCGCCGAAATAATAGGCATGAGCGACCGCGTCGCCGTGATGCACGAAGGACGCCTTAAAGCGGTGCTGGATATTTCCGAAGCCTCGCAGGAAAATATAATGCGCCATGCAACCGGCACGGCAACCAACGGCGGCTTATAATCAAAACCGCTTAAAATAATTAAACGAAAGGGTAATTTATGCAGGAAAATGAAACTTCTTTATATCAAACCGCGCTAAATTCGTTCAGAAACAATTTCCGGCAGTACACCATGATAATAGCGCTGGCGGCCATATGGATAATATTCACTTTCGCCACGAACCACATATTCATAACTCCGCGCAACCTTTCTAATCTCTTCCTGCAGACCGTTCCGGTCGCAATACTGGCCGCCGGAATGACGCTTATCATAGTCACCGGCAATATAGACCTTTCAGTCGGCGCGCTCGCCGGATTTTGCGGCGCGGTGGCCGCCGTTTTGCAGGTCAAATATCAGTTCGGCACTTTCAGCGTCATCCTCGCCGCGCTCGGCGTCGGATTGATAATCGGCCTCTGGCACGGTTTCTGGATCGCATATCAGAAGGTCCCGGCTTTCATAGTAACGCTTTCGAGCATGCTCGCCCTGCGCGGAGCCGTGCTCGGCGTCACGGACGGAATGACCATAGGGCCCATGCACGACTCGTTCAAGGCCATTGGCCAGAAGTACCTGCCGCCTTACTTTTCCGCAGGCGCCGGTTTTAACGATTCCAGCCTCGCCGTGGCGCTGATATGCATAGCGCTTTTTCTTATATTCGACTGGAACGGCCGCAGGGCCAGAATTAAATTCGGTTTCGAAGTGCTTCCGCTCAACGCCCAGATCCTCAGAATGACGCTTATCGCTCTGGCCATGGCGGCTTTCTTTTCTGTAATGATCTTCTATCAGGGCATAGCTTACAGCGTTCTGCTGCTTATAGCAATAACGGTCGTCTTCAGCTTCGTCTCCACCGACACCGTATTCGGACGAAGGCTTTACGCGATAGGCGGAAACGCCGACGCCGCCA
>JAKPTH010000713.1 GCA_029571125.1 bacterium | reverse complement strand
CCCAGACCTGTGCCGCCGTATTTTCTGGTAGTCGAAGCGTCGGCCTGAGTGAAAGCTTTGAAAAGCTTGGCCTTCTGTTCCTCGCTTATTCCGATGCAGGTGTCGCGCACTTCGAAAAAATATCTGCCTTTTCTGCCGTCTATTTTGCCGAACCGCAGCTTTATTTCGATTTCGCCTCTATCGGTGAATTTTACGGCATTGCTCAAAAGATTGACGAGAACCTGCTTGAGACGGACCGGATCTACCGCCGCATAACCGGGCGTATCGGAACTTATATTGATCAAAAGCTCGAGGTTTTTTTTAGACGCCTGGAATTTAATTATATCCGAAGCGGTTTCGACCAGTTCGGTTATATCGGTCTTTATGGTTTCGAGCTCTATCCGCCCCGCTTCGATCTTTGAAAAGTCGAGTATATCGTTTATAATGCCGAGCAGCGATTGAGCCGAAATATTGGCGTTTTCCACGAACTGCCGCTGAACGGGATTCAGCTCGGTATTCTTTAAAAGATCGGTAAACCCTATCACTCCGTTTAACGGAGTGCGTATTTCATGGCTCATATTGGCCAGAAACTCCGATTTAGCGCGGCTTGCGGCTTCGGCGCGTTCCGCGAGTTCCCGCGCATGGTTCGTTGCCTCCTGCAGGCGGCAATTGGCGTCGAGAATCCGGCGCTCGTAAAGCTTGCGTTCCGCTATATCACGGGTAACGCCGTGATAGCCGCTCAACTGGCCGTTTTTATCGCGGTACGGCAGAACGGTTATTTCGGTCCATATCCAGCTTCCGTCCTTGCATTTTTGCTCCAGCTCATAGCGCAGCGGACCGGTTTTAACGCCGCGCCGTTCGTCTTCGAGGCGCCTGGCGTTAGCTTCTTTGATATGCTCGATGCCTTCGGGCTTAAGTATAGACCAGAGCTCGGCGCCGATAACTTCTTCCTTGCGGTAGCCGCGCATGCGCTCGTCTGCGGGGCTTATATAGGTAAAACGGTAATCCCTGTCCATATGCCAGATAACGTCGCTCGAATTTTCGGCCATGATCCGAAATTTTTCTTCGCTTTCGCGCCGGGCTTCTTCGCTGGTTTTAAGTTCAAAATATTTCCAGACGGCGTCCATCAATAAAGTGAGCTGCAATACGTCTGCTTCGTCATATTCGCTCTCTTTGTTGGCCACTCCAACCACGGCCACCACGGCTTCGTCGCGGAAAATAGGCACCGTCATAAAACGCCTGAGCTCGACATGGCCTTCGGGGTAGCCCTTTTTCAAAGGATGATAGGCGCGAAAATCGTTTAAGACGATAGCCTTTCGCTGGCGGACCGCTTCGCCCCAGACGCCGGTTTTATCCAGGTCGTAAACAGTCTGGGGATTTACGACGGAGCATTCTTTCATGACGCCTCTGGACCAGCTGTTTAAAATGAACTGCTTTGAATTTTCGTTGTAATAATAAATATAGCCGATTTTACTTCCGGTAATCGCGATAGCCTCGTTAAGGGCGTTGTCGAGATATTGCTGATTGCTTTCTCCCCTGAAATGCATTATATTCAAAACGCTTCTGAGACGCTCGACATTACGGACGTCTCCGCTTTTCGATGTGTTTTCTGCGGGGCTGCCGTCAACAGCTGAAGCTTTTAAAATTTTATTTTTTTTCTTGACTTCTTTACCCATCTGCGAATCCTTGCGCGGCTTCAGCCGCCATTTCTACCAGCTTGAATAAAGGGTGTTATCGAGAGCCGCGCCGCGGGCCTTCGATTTTATATCAAAGATTTTTTTTTCATTTTCGGAAACGAAAATTATTTCCCAGCTTGCGTCACCTGAAACAGGATCGACGGGGAGCGAGCGCAGGTACTTTTTATCGACCAGCTCTTCGAGCGACGAAGGAAACCTGCTTTCGTGGCTAAGCCCCGGCTCGGCCGTGAGGCGGTCAAGATAATAACGGTCGATCGAACCGCGAATTTTATTAAGGGTTCCGCGCAGCCTTTCCTCTTTATCCTTTTTCACGCTATACTCGAAACCCTGTACCACGGCCATTGATAAAACGGAAAGAAAAACCGTCACGGTGAGGATTTCGATCAGCGTAAACGCCCTCCGCTCGATTTTCTGAATAAATTTTATTTTTTCCGACACGCAAAAATTAATTATCATGTGAGCCTTCATTTTTTTCTTTGCCAATGCTTCGGCCTGAACGGCCTTCACATAAAAAGCGGTTAAAGCCGGGGCCGTGCGTCAGTATTTTTCATAGCTGACGCCTTTAAGATCGACACCCATCGGCGCAGAGCCGTTTATTCCGCGAAGGAATACAGTTCCGTTTTCCGCGTCGTAGCCAATTTCGCCGGAAGCGTTGGCCGCGTTCCACTTTAAATGAGCATTTTTAAGCTGGGCGCCTTCCATAGCCGATATGCTGCCGGGAAACTTTCCGTTTTCAAGATAATAGCGGCTGACGGCACCCCTTATTATAGACAGGTTATTTTTCACAGCCGCGTCTTTTGCCAGCCCGGCCCGGGAAGAGACGTTTACCACGGCTATGGAAGATAGTAGCGAAATTATAGCTATAACCGCCAGAATTTCGATCAGCGAAAAGCCTTTCAAGCAGGTTTTATTATGAGCGTAACTCATCATAAATTGCCCTCGATCAAATCTCTTATTTTAAAGGCGCTGAAGGGTATGTAAAAATCAAAAGCTATATCGGCTTTCTTTTCGTTAAGTTCGTTCATGGATATCATTTTCGGCGCCAGATGAAATTTAGCCCTTACGTTTTCAATAAAGCTCAGAAAGCCTTCTGCGCTGACGGAACGAAACCCGGCTTTCACCTCGAGCGCTTCGATGA
>JAKPTH010000706.1 GCA_029571125.1 bacterium | reverse complement strand
TCTTCTTTTTTTTGTCTTTGCTGATTATCGTATAAACTTCGTTTTCGCCTTCTTTGACTTTGGTGATTTCGCCGGTTTCGTCGCGGCGTTTCTGCTGCTGCTTTTCCATATCGAACTGTTCACGCGCGTCGTTGGGGACCTGCATTATGACGTTATGCTCGCCGAGGTACATCCATGATTCTTCGGGGGTAATGACCACTTTTATCTTCTGGCCGGCGGTTTCCATATCCATTACGAAATTTTTGATGTTTTTGAAGTGCGCGCGCATCTTGATATTTTCTTCTTTGCCGTCTTTTTTAGCCTTGCTTTCGATAGTGTAAGACGCGTTATTGGCGGCTTTGTCGTCTATCTTAGCGAGCTCGTCGAGAAGCGATTTAAGTTTCGCGTCGCCTTCGGCGAATGCGAACGATGCCGTTACGAAAAACGATATAATGGTTAACAGAGTGATGATTGCCGTTCTTTTTCTCATAAAATCCTCCAGTATTTTGTTTTTCATAATCTATCATATTTTCATGCAAAAATCAATTGAAAATAACTTTTTTATCTGTTATAATCGCGTAGCGATAAGTCCGCGCCGCGCGCGGAGCGTGGCAAATAATATTTTTGGAGTTATGGCGGCGATATGACCGATTTCAACGAAATAACGCGCATACAGACCGATCTGTTTTTTAACGAGCTGCTGCCGCGCTATATCCATTTGTTTTTCAGGGGGCGCGGCTATTATTTCGTAAGGAAAATGCTTTACGATCTGGATAATAACAGGATACTCGATATTTTAAAGCAAAAGATCGAAGTTACGCCCGAGCTTGTTGAAAAATCCCTTAACATAAAGAAGATCTGCCCTGTAAGAATTTGCAGGGAAGCGCAGTTCGGACCCAAAGATTCTATCGTGCTGGGGCACTTTTCGCATGTAGAAAGGTACTCGTCTTCAGGTTTCGCTCCCAACTCGCCGTTTATCGAAAACCCGGCGTCGGAGTATAAAACAGTTTACGAATCCAAATCGATAGCTTTATTCGAAGGCTCGTTCAATATGCTCGGCATTTCCGATGAAAAGCAGCTTTCCTACCAGGTGCTTAAAACCATATTCCATGAATATATCCATTTTTTCGAAACTTATTTTTTAAGAAGCGAACAGATGCTCACGTCGCGCGAAGAGCCGCCGCAGGGGCTCACCGCCCGCGAATACTCGCTGGACGAAGCGGCCGGGATGGATAAGAGATATATAATTTCAAGTTACTTGAGGGAGATTATTTTCTGGACGGTGCTTCTGGCGATGCTTTATATAATCTTTTACAGCTGATGAACGCTACTTTGCGCGGCCGTATGCCGCTGCGCCGTCACGAATTTCATTCATCCGCTCTATAAAATCGCATTCTTTTTTGTAGAGAAAAGATGCTCATCGAAGATGCTGGTGCCGCACGCCGCGGCTTTTAAGAGCTCTTTCCTTAAATCCGGGGTCGTCCGGAAGCATTGCAAGAAGCGATATGCGATAATAATAAGCGGCACTTGAAAGCTGTTCTCTGGCGCTGACTTTATGGCCGTGAATCAATGATTTTAAGCCGCGCGCTTCCACGAGGCAGGCCAGCTTAAACCATTCACTCTACCAGCTGGCTGCGACGCCGTCTTTTATTTTTGAAACGTTATAAAAAGCCTCGCCGATCTCGCAACCATGATTAACGGTAGAGCCGAGAACAAGAGTTCCAAAATTAAAATCCATATCGGTGTCGTTAAAATGGTACTTGACTCGGGTATCGTGAGCGTCAAAAACTTTTTTTACTTCACCTGCATAAGATATATTCATGCCGGTTGAAAAAATAAATATAAACGATAAACATAAGATTACGGCTATATTATTTTTATTGAACATAATACACTCCTATTATTTAAGGGCGATAACGCGAGTAGTATTTAACGGCGCATAACGATAAAAATAACTTTATGAAATATATTTAACCGGTTTAAACGTATTGACTTATTGGCCTTAAAACTGTATAATAATTTTCCCCGCGATAAGGTTTTCAGACTGTAAATTACGTGTAGTCAAGTCGATCATTTAATCAAATAAATTTGGAGGGTTTATGTTCAAAAAGAGTTTATCGGTGTTTTTAACGGCTGTTTTTATCGTTATGGCTTTGACCGCTTCGGCCTATTGCCAGGCTTCAACGCCGCTTTCATTAAAGGCGGGCTTTAATTTCATCAGTTTAACCGTAGTTCCAACCGCGACCATATCGGAGTTACAGGCCCAGAGCACGCTTCTTGAAGATATTTACCTGTACAGCGCCGCCGCAGGCGGATTTTTAAGCGTCAGCGAAGGCACGCTCGCTTCTTTAGGCGCCGGAAAAGGTTATATATTTAAAATGAAAGATAACGGCAGCTTAGATATAAGCGGCTCCGCCCTTGCGACGATCGGCGATGTAAAGCTTAAAACGGGGTTCAACCTCGTCGGATTTTCAAAAATGCCGGAAGTTATAAAGTGCAGCGAATTGATGACCCGCTATTCTTCGATCAAAGGCATATACAGCTGGAACACGGCCGCCGGAAGCTTTATTGCGGTAGCCGTGAACTCTTCTACGGGAGCGATCGAGCAGATCGACGGTTCCGATCCCGTGCTTACAGCCGGTAAATCGTATTTTTTCAACATGGGCGAAGACGTCGTTTTAAATTACGACGGCGCTGCCGTAGCTATAACCGGCGGCTCGCAGCCTGCCGCAGTGGCCGTTCCGGTAATAAATCCGGCAGGCGGCGTTTTTACATCATCGCAGACCGTTTCGATCACTTGCGCTACGAGCGCAGCGGTCATAAAATATACGCTTGACGGTTCTGATCCGGCGGTAAACGGGGAAATTTATACAGCGGAGATAACCGTTTCAAATACTTCAACGGTTAAAGCGGTCGCAACGAAAACAGGCATGACTAATTCAGCCGTTGCGAGCGCTATTTTTACAATTAACTCAAGCGTTATTTTTGACGTTTCTCAGCCGCTTACCGATATTTCCATATCGGGTTTTAGCAAAAAGGCTCTGCTTGCAATAAACGTAAGCGGCATGGCCGAAGGCGGCGGCACCGACGCCGTAGGCGTTCTGCCCGAATCTATAAACGGCCCGGCGAAGATGATAATGAACTTCGATACCTCAAAATCCGGCCGCAAAGACCGTAACAATGCGAACCGCGCGCCTATGTATCAGACCGGAGTAAGGACGCGCCCGGTTATTACCGAAAACAGCCAGACTTATACCTTCAAGATATCGTCCGAAAGCACCGGAACGGTAAACGATCTTGCCACGACAAAAGTTTATGGCACGGCCGATTCCAAATGCCTCATATTTCTCGATGACGCGGTTACCGCTAATTACAACTGGGAAAACATAGGCAAGAATTTCGATAACAACATATACGGAAAAATGGCAAACGCTTTCGGCGAGCCGACCGATATCGACGGCAACAAAAAAGTGGTCATATTATATTACGACATGGGCGCCGCCGAAAGAACCACTTACGGCTATTTCCTTTCTACCGACCTGAGTCTTGGCTCGACCGGAAATGAAATGGAAGTCTTTTATATGAACATCAAGTTCGGCGTCACCGAACCTGCCGCTACGGCCGATCCTTTAGACCCCGAAATGATAAGAACGCTTTCGCACGAATTTCAGCATCTCATAAATTACGGCCAGCGCGTCATGATTAAAAAAATAGCCGGCATGGACAGCTGGATGGACGAAGGCATGGCCGAATCCGCCGAACAGCTTGTGGGCGGCACTCCCGGCACTAACAGGATTAACGTCATGAAAAACGACTCGGACAATTCGATAAGAAACGGCTGGCCGCTTTGCGTCTGGATAAACAACAGCGACGTTAATTACGCCATGGCCTATACTTTCATGCAGTACTGCAAAAATCAGGCGGGCACTCTCAGGGAGGCCATGTTCAAGGAATTGATAGCTCATACCTACGGCGATTACAGAGCGGTAGAAAGCGTCATGAAAGCCCATAATACGGCGTTCAAGGACTTCGCCTCGATCGTCGCGGGCTA
>JAKPTH010000701.1 GCA_029571125.1 bacterium | reverse complement strand
ATCGTTTTTAATTACGATGTCTACAGGCTTTCCGACATGAAATTCTGTACCAGCGGCCGCACCCGGCATGCCTTTATAGGCACGGACGGCAGGGTGCTCAAAAACGATCCGGACGGGAAAGTAAAGGCCCTGGCGGATCTTTTAAAGCGATATCACGAGTCGAAAGCCGCCGGTAACTGATTTGAAAACGCGGCCTTTTTATCGACCCGCGTTTTTTATTTATTTGCATGCATTAATTTATCTATATAAAGGTGTGATTAGATGATTTCAAAAGAGGAAATCACGAAAATAGCCGGTCTGGCCATGCTGGAACTCAGCGAAAATGAAAAAGCAGAATATAGTTCGCAGCTATCGTCTTTGCTGGGATATTTTAACGAGATTCAAGATCTCGATCTGGCCGGCGTGGAGCCTACAAACCATGCGCTCGTGGCCGATAACGTTCTTCGCGAAGATACGGCCGTGCCTTCGCTGGGGCAAAATGTAGTCGTAGCCGGCGCTCCGGCGACCGATGGAAAAAGCTATCGAGTTCCGGCTATTATAGAAACCGAGGAGCAGCCGTAAAAAATGAGTGAAAATTATATTAAATACGCTAATTATAAAGAAATGCCGGCTCATTTCAAACCGGCTCACGAAATCCGCAAAATGATCGACGCAAAAGAAATATCAGAGGCCGAGCTTATGGAATCGGCCGTCAGGCGCTCTAAGGAAACTAACGGCCTTCTAAACGCTTTTTTATCGATAAACGGCGGCGCCGAAGGGTTTTCCGGCGTGAAAAACAGCTTTTGGGCTGGAATTCCCGTGGCTTTAAAAGACAATATAGTTACAAAAGGAATTAAAACCACTGCGGGTTCTAAAATATTAGAAAATTATACGCCGATTTACGACGCCACGGTAGTGCAAAAGCTAAAAAATGCCGGCGCGCCTATCGTCGGCAAGACTAATATGGATGAATTCGCCATGGGATCGTCTACCGAGAATTCAGCCTTCGGCGTCACTAAAAATCCGTGGGATATAACCCGCGTTCCGGGCGGCTCGTCAGGCGGTTCAGCAGTGGCCGTGGCGTCCGGCTTGGCATATATGGCTCTGGGCTCCGATACCGGCGGTTCGATACGCCAACCGGCGGCGCTGTGCGGAGTTTGCGGCATGAAACCCACATACGGCCGCGTTTCGCGTTACGGCCTTATAGCGTTCGCCAGTTCGCTCGATCAAATCGGTCCTTTTACGCGCGATGCCTTGGATATGGCTTACGCTTTAGATGTAATATGCGGACACGATCCTAAAGACTCCACTTCGTCGGCCGCGCCGGCGGAATCTTTTTCAGATTTCGTAAAAAAAGGCATGGATATGAACGGCGTTAAAATCGGAATTCCCGACGAGTATTTCGGCGACGGAATAGAGCAGGGCGTTGCAGAACGTGTAAAAGAAGCTATCAATCAGTTCGAAAAAATGGGAGCTAAAATCGTTTCTGTAAAACTGCCGCATACTAAATATGCGATACCCGTTTATTACTTGATCGCTACTGCGGAAGCCAGCTCCAATCTTTCACGTTTTGACGGCGTCAAATACGGTTTCAGGGCCGCAGAGTTTAAAAATTTAAAAGATATGTATATGAAAACTCGCGACGAAGGCTTTGGCGCTGAAGTTAAAAGGCGCATAATACTCGGCACGTACGCTTTAAGCTCGGGCTATTATGATGCATATTATAAAACCGCCCAGAAGGCGCGTACAAAAATCAAGGAAGATTTTCAGGCCGCTTTCAGCCGGGCCGATCTTATTTTGAGCCCCGTAACGCCGGCCACCGCGTTTAAAATAGGCGAAAAAACGGCTGACCCGCTTACGATGTATATGTCCGATATTTTTACTATTTCAGCCAATCTGGCTTCGATACCCGCGCTTTCTATCCCGTGCGGGTTGAGCGGCGGTATGCCTGTTGGATTACAGCTTTCCGGCAATTATTTTCAGGAAGGCAAAATGCTTGCGGCGGCTTATGAATTTCAAAAACGCACCGATCACCATTTGTGCGTGGCCGCCGTTTAATAAAGATTTTTTTACCCGGAGGAATTTTTAAATGAAATATGAAGCCGTCATTGGCCTTGAAGTCCATGTGCAGCTTAGCACCAATACAAAAATATTTTGCTCGTGTTCTACGCGCTACAGCGGAAACGAGCCCAATACCAGCGTATGCGAAGTGTGCAGCGGACAGCCCGGCGTGCTTCCCGTTTTAAATGCAGAAGTGTTAAAACGCGCCGTAAAAACGGGTCTTGCATTGAATTGCAGCATCGCTAAAAGAACTAAATTCGACCGTAAAAATTATTTTTATCCCGATCTGCCTAAAGGGTATCAGGTTTCGCAATTCGATATGCCCATCTGTGCAAATGGATACATTATAGTTAATGACGGCCTTGCCGAAGGCAAAAAAGACAAAAAAATAGGGATAACCAGGATACACATGGAAGAAGATGCCGGTAAAAACGTTCACGGCTCAGACGGAAAGAGCTCGTTCGTAGATTATAACCGCGCCGGCGTGCCTTTGCTCGAGATCGTTTCTGAACCCGACATCAGAACGTCCTCTGAAGCAAAAGAATATCTTGAAAAATTAAAAACCATTCTCAAGTATATCGATGTTTCAGACTGCAATATGGAAGACGGCTCGTTAAGATGCGACGCCAATGTGTCCGTCAGGCCGGCGGGCGAGACTAAACTGGGCACTAAAGTAGAAATCAAAAACATGAATTCGTTTAGAGGAGTCCAGAAGGCTATCGACTATGAAATAGAACGGCAGATAAAAGTTTGTGAATCGGGTTCAAAAATAACGCAGGAAACCAGGCTGTACGATGAAGCTAAAGCCGTTACGCTCACCATGCGTAAAAAAGAAGAAGCTTTTGACTATAGATACTTTCCCGAACCGGACCTTCCTCCTTACGATATTGCGCCAAAAGATATAGATGCGATCAACTCGGCGCTTCCTGAACTGCCGGACGCTAAATTTGCCAGGTACATTAACGAAATGCAGCTGAGCGTATACGACGCGTCTCTTTTATCAAATAACCCATCGCTGGCAGCTTTTTTTGATGAATGCGCCGCGGGCTATAAAAACTATAAAGCTATAACGAACTGGCTTTTAGGTGATATTTCTAAAAAGATGAACGAGCTGGGCATCGAAGACATTTTTTCATCCAGGATCAGGCCTGAAAACCTCCTCGAAATGCTTGTTCTTATCGATAACGGCACGATATCCGGAAAAATAGCTAAAACCGTCGTCGACGAAATATTCGCTTCAGGCGAAAAATCTTCGAAAATTATTGAAAAACTTGGATTGGTCCAGATTAGCGATGACGGCTTCATTTTGAAAATCATAAATGAAGTCGTAGCGGAAAATCCAAAATCTATTTCCGATTATATCAGCGGAAAAGAAGCAGCTGTTGGATTTCTTGTCGGACAGATAATGAAGAAAACACGTGGAAAAGCCAATCCCAAACTAGTTAATGAAATGCTTATCACAGAGCTGGCTAAACTAAAAAATGCATAGCCGGTAGATTTATAAAGTGGGGTAATATGAAAGAAATATTTGTAATAAAAACTTCAGAAGAAGATTTTTTAAAGCAATATGAAAATAAAATTATTAGCGTGCCTCTCGACACGATCTATAGGACTTCAATGTATGTTGCTTGCGTCGATTCCGACTCATTAAAGTTAAGATACCTTGCTAAAATTAATGAAGTCAAGTTGAACGAAGAAAATAGCACGGACCGAAAGGATAATATTTCCACATACAGTTATTGTCTTTATCTCAAACCCGGAAAGCTTATCAAACTTCGTAACGAAATCGATTTTACGCCTCACGCAAATGCCATTCCGAATTATTTGACATTCGAAGAAATTTTAAGCGTGACGGCTGAAGGTGCCGATTTTTTAAAGAAACAGAAGAAGCTGTCTAAAAAAGAAGTTTCTCTAATAGTCGCTCGTTATCTTGAACAGGGGATTAATTTCAGCGTCAGTCAGAAGCTCGAAGACGCTCATGGCCTTTTCGA
Source organism: bacterium (assembly GCA_029571125.1). Classification (GTDB taxonomy): domain Bacteria; phylum Muiribacteriota; class UBA9980; order UBA9980; family UBA9980; genus UBA9980. The sequence goes on along the minus strand of JAKPTH010000701.1, from coordinate 7,196 downwards.
TCGCGCGCTCGACCTGGATAAAAACAATTATCTGATTTATTTTTATTTAGGCAACATATATGTTGACAGGGCCGTTCTCGAGCTGGCAATATATTATTATCGTAAATCTCTTGAATTAAACCCTCGGTTTCATCATGCATTCAACTATCTCGGACTCGCTTACCTGTATCTTAATAAAGTTAATAATGCAGTTGAATGCTGGGAACAGTCGCTTAATCTCAATGCTAAAGACGAGTTCGCGCTTTCTAATCTTGGCAAGGCGCTTATTCAGCAGAAAAAATACGCCAAGGCGCTCGAAATATTGACTATGGCCAGAGACGTTAATTCAACCAATTTATTCGTTTATAATCTGATCGGCGTGGCTAACGCCAATCTTGGAAAATTGGATGACGCTATAGACAATTGGTCGAAGATAATCGAAGCGGGCCAGGATGACGAATATCTTCACTTGAATTTAGCGCGCGCCTACTTTGAATCTCAACGCTACCGCGAAGCTCTCGAAGAGTACGAGCTTATACTCGATATGTTTCCGGCAGGTCACGATCTTCATAAACTTGCTGAACAAAATATTGAAATACTCAGAGAAAAAGTATCTGAAAAAACTGTGGTTATAAATTCTATAAAAGATATTTCTCCGTATTTTATAAAAAAATTCGGCATAGCATTGCCTAACATAGACGAAGAACTATCTAAGAAAATTAATTTCAATAAACTGGCCGATTACATCGTAATGTTAGATATAACAAGCTATAAAATTAAAGCCATCGTTTTTGATAAAACTAAAGAAGATGATCAGGTCATTTACGACGAAAACGAACAAACATTTACAATTAATCGCGAAGCCTATAAAACTACTATTAAACTCCGTAAATCGTTAAAAATAATCAAAACTATGGTGCCGTTAAAAGATAAGAACGACGCGGAAACAGTTAAAACGAACGAAGAAGAAGCTAAAGAAAAAGAACAGATCAAAATCAGGCAGATCCAAACTCAAAACGAAGCTTCACGAATTTCTACAGAAGAAATTCAAAGCGCTCTCGAGCAGGCCCAGTCGCTTGTCGCTTCTGAGCCGAACAATGAATGGGCGCATTACAGCCTGGGCTCTATACTCGCTCAGATCGGAAGCTTTAAAGAGGCGTCCGAATCTTTTTCGACCGCATCGACTATCAATCCCAATAATGCTATTGCCTGGTATGCTCTCGGATTGTGTCACGTGAGAATGAATCAGCTCGATGATGCGGTTCAAGCTCTTCAGCAGGCAATTATATCCGTTCCTGATTCCAGGCTTACAAGCGTTTATGAAGAGTGGAACTATAAAGATTCCCTCGCTTATTTCGGCCTGGGCGATGTTTATATAAGAAAAGGCATGTTTGATGAAGCGATCAAGATATTTCAAAAGGGATTGATGATCGATGCGACTTCAGCGCTTGCTCATTTTCAGCTTGGAACGTGCTTTGAAGTCAAAGAACAATACGACGAGGCTATTGAGTCTCTGCTTAACAGTCTGTCGTTAAATCCTAATTTTTCATACGCTTACTCAAAACTCGGAATTATTTACTTCAGAAAAGAACTTTATACCGAAGCGCAGGTAATGCTTCTCAAGGCCGTAGGTTATGAAAATCCCGACAGTGAAAGCTACTTTTTCCTCGGTGAAGTTTATTTAAAACTTGGAAAACCCGAAGACGCTAAATACTGCTATACAAATATAATTCAATCGGCTCCCAAAGACGACATGTATTATGAAAAAGCCAGGAAAAAATTGGAAGAACTCGGAAACAAGTAAAAAATATTTTTGCCATTGTTCAAAAATATAGCTTTATATCTATAATTTTATTTGAGGTGAACATTTTGAAGAAAATTGAAAATCATTTATATTTATTTGTTTGTTTATTGCTTATTGTAATCGCTGCTTTTAACTTTGCCGGCTGTTCATGCTCCGGTGAAAATACCGCCGCAACGTCCGTATCGCCAACCGGACAGGCCGTTAAAAAACTTACCCTCGCGATTCCTTCTGATTTAACGGCAACCGACCCTGCGCTTTCAAGCGATGTTACATCCGGCCAGGTGCTTTCAAAAGTATTCGAAAAATTAGTCAATCTAAACAATGACCTGGTTATTATTCCTGAACTGGCCGATACATTTGAGGTCGCTTCAAATTGTACCGAATTTAAATTTACATTGAAAAAAGGCGTCTTATTCTCAGACGGTAAAACTGCTTTAAATGCAAAAATTGTTAAAGACTCTTTCGAAAGAGTAGCCTCACCTGAAACGGTCAGCCCGCGGGCTAATATATTCGATAAAGTTATCGGCTATGATGACTTCATTTCTAAAAAGACCGATAATATTAGCGGTATTTCAGTCAATGGCGATTATGAAATAACCATAAAAATTAAAGAACCTTTTTCGCCGTTCCTTTACAACTTAACTATGGTTCCGGCTTCGATTGCAATAAAAAACGGTTCGGAAATTATCGGCACGGGTCCGTTCGTTTTTGCGCAAAAAAGTGATGGCGCAAAACTGACGCTTGCCAAAAATAAAACATATCACAACTCTCAAAATATTTTTATAGATGAAATAGTTTATAAAATAATTCACGACCAAATGACTCAAATATCCGAGTTCGAACTTGGTAATATCGATATTCTTAATCTCAGCACTATAAACGTCAACAGGTTTCTTACCGATGCCAATCGCAGTAAATATAATGTCCATAAACAGCCGAAATTAAACATATATTACATCGCTTTTAATTTCGGTAAAAATATGTTTTCTGCCAATCTTAGAAAAGCATTAAACATGGCTATTAATAAAGACGAACTCATCAATTCTCTTATGAAAGGCACTATGACCCCCGCGCGAGGGCCATTTCCGCCGGCGCTCAGCGCGTATGACGACAGCCTCGAAGGTTATAAATACGATCCGGTAAAAGCTAAAGAATTACTGGCGGGTGAAAAACCTGAGAATCTTAAGTTCGACCTCTATTATAAATCGAGTAACGAAACAGAAGACCTTATGCAGATGATTAAAGAAGATCTCACTAAGATAGGAGTTACAATCAATCTGAAGAAGATGGAGTGGGCTGCTTTAAAATCCGAAATTGTCAAAGGTAACTTGCCGGCTTATTATCTTAACTGGTCGGCTGATTTTCCTGATGCGCATAATTTTTTAATTCCCCTCTTCCATACTAAAAATAAAGGCGCCGGCGGCAACCGTGCGTTTTTTTCCGATGCGGCACTGGATTCATCAATGGATAAGCTTGAATCAACTTCTAATTCTGATGAATATAAAACGCTGGCTCGTAAGATTCAGAAAGATATAGTCGAAAATGCGCCCTGGGTTTTCTTATGGCATGAAGTCGAATATGCCTCAAGCCAGAAGTCAATTCAAGGTTATGAAGTTCCTAAGATTTATTCAATGGAAAATTTCGTTAATTTAAAAATAAACAGATAGTATCGATGATCAATTATTTACTTGAACGGCTTATATATTGCGTTATTACGCTTTTAATAGTAACCTTCATTACTTCGGCGCTGATTTTTCTGATTCCAGGCGATCCGGTATTGTCTATCGTCGGAGAAAACGCATCGCCTGAAGTTATTAAAAATATACGTGAAAAACTTTTGCTCGACCAGCCGTTTATAGTTCAATATCTCGCTTATCTCAAAAGGTTACTCCAGTTCGATTTCGGCAAATCTTACGTCACTAATCTCAACGTATGGGATGTCGTCAAGCAAAGATTTCCGAATACATTGCTGCTGGCGCTATCGGCCATGACTTTCGCTTCGGTCATTGGTATCGCTATCGGATTCTTTTCAGCACTTTATAAGGATTCTTATATAGATAAGATCAGCCGCTATTTCATCTTACTTGGGATTTCAACTCCGGTATTCGTGCTTGGCGTTATTCTATATACAATATTCACGCTTAAGTTTAAGATTATTAAGTCCATAACGGGTTTCGATAGCTTCTATAATCTGATACTTCCGACGATCGCACTTGGAACTCAAAGCGCCGCCTATATCGCCAGAATTACCAGATCGACCGTGCTGGATATCAAAAAACAGGAATTTGTAAAACTGGCCAAATCCAAAGGCCTGTCGCGCGCCCATGTCAATATGTGGCACATTTTCGTCAACTCGCTCGCACCCATTATAACCGTTATCGGACTTGATTTCGGTTCATATCTTAACGGGTCTGTAATTACCGAAACTATATTCGGTTGGCCCGGCATAGGATTATATATTTTCAAAGACGGAATCGGAAACCGCGACTTTCCAGTTATACAATCCATGGTCTTATTTTGCGCGATAATTTTTATTTTGATAAATTTTATTATCGATCTTGTCTATTTTGCGCTCGATCCACGGTTGCGTGATAAGCTTAAAGAAAATTAACAATTTTCGAATCGGTCCTAAAAAGGATTTAACCCAGGTCTAATTATAATAACCCAAAATGTAAATGACCAGTATTCAATTTTTACAATCATAAATAATATTCAGATAAATTTAGTTTTCATTTCACACATTACATTTAATTTTATTTTCTTTTTTGCCGATAATGTATCTTATGTAAACCAAAGCGCTGCGAAAATTATTTCTTGAGTTCGCCTTGATATTTGTCTTTTACTGGAATATGACTATTCTTTTCTTTCTTCTATTCTATTATTTGGTTGAAGTGAAGTCAACATAATGGTTTTATGGTTTGCTATCTGGTAAATCAACTTTCATATAACCACTAATCACAAACATGCTGACATAAAAAGCATTGGGCCAGATAAAATTTATCTGACCCCAATTCCTGCAATTATGTTAATTTAAACTAAACTATTTTTTTATTAAATTTTCAGTTGTTTTGTCTGAGGACTGTAAGTTGCCAGATCTGTTAAGCTGAACTTCGGCAGTGGAATCTTGCTTCAAAATTTGCTTTACAGCCGGCGCCTGTTCGTCGATTTTTACCATCGGCGCGCCGTATAATTTTGCGAATTCGTTAAAATATAGCTGAGCATAATATTTATCATGTATTATTACTATATTTTCATCGTTTTTTGTATTGGCCGCTTTTGTATAATTATGCGAACCCGTTATTACCACGGCAGAAGTGCCCGACTCATGATCGATTACAGTAAATTTGTGATGAAGCTGGGCCCTGGGATTGGAATCTTTTTTTATATTCATATTATTGGAAAGAAGCGTATAGTAGCCGCTTGATTTGCCGCCTGCCGATAGGTCGTCGCAAATACCCCTGACATTTATTCCGGCTTTATGCCGTGAAATTAACGCATCTTCTATGTTATCTTCCGTAAAAGCGAATATAACGAACGATACAGCTGCGTTCGCATTTCTAATGTAGTTTTCTATAATGCCGTTTACGTTGTCCGCCGGTGAAAAATAAATTTCGACTTCGACCGAATCTATCGAAAATTTATGCTTAGCCCTTGTCGATTCTTTTCGTGAACCGAAAAGCAGCCTGTCGTACATCATTGAAAATTCTTCAGCATATACAGCGGCGGCATCGGTTGAATCCAGGATCAATGCGTTGTTATGGTCTTTGACTGTATTGTTATCTGTGGCGTTGTAAGATCCGGTCCATACCCGCGCTGAATCTACGACGCAAAATTTGTTATGACTTTCACCGCTGCCTTTGGAGCCGTCGGACTCGTCGGTTAAAATAGATATGCCGGCGGCTTCGAGCTGAGCATAAAACGGCACGAATTTCTTGTTATTGTAATATTTACTTTCAGTTATAACTTTTACGTTTTTCGGCCCAAGCCTTTTTGCCGCTCTTACAAAAGCGTCGATTACACACTGGCGGTTGATCTGATAAAAATGAGCTATTACTGATTTTGAAGCGCTATCAATAAAATTAGCCAGCTCGATATCTATATTTTTGGTGTCAGGCGGATCGTTAAAAATGATTTTAATTCTATCTGTCTTTGCGGCATAAGAATTAACCGGCATTATAATTACAGCCAGCGCAAAAATAAAAAGTAAAAATTGTAATAAAGGCAAACGTTTTGAAAATCCAAATCTCATAACTCATCTCCTTGTAATATTATAAAATGAAATTTAACAAAAATCAAGATCAAGTTTACATAATTAAAATTATTGGAAAATTATCGATAAAATGAATGAATCTGGAAAATATCATGGTTACATATTTTAAATTATTGGACGTTACTTGCGTGGGAAACCTTATTTTTAAATAGTTTTGTTCTTTTTCAATTTGCGCATGGAATTTTTTTTTGATAAGGGAAGGCGATGGGCCAAAGGCCCCTCCCTTCCCTTAAAATCCCTTCCAACCCCTGAATAGCCTGACGCTTTATTTCTGTGGATTGCCGCCTTTTCTGCAGGAACTTTAATTCAGGTGTGCTTTTTTCTTGTATTGCTACAAATTCTTTTTTTATTTTCCTTTATTTTTCTTAACTGCCAAAATTTCTTTTACGCTTAGCTTTCTTTTTCTGTTGATTATTTCTTTCCTATTTTTGTTTTTTCTTTCTGTCTGTTGCAGACGCGCGCGTGCGCGCGTCTGCGCAGCAATAATGGCCTGCTGGTGAGTCAGCTTTATAGTTTATTGGTAGGCATTCTGGTTAATCAACTTTCATATGGTCAATAATCCTATTCAGCCGATTCAAAAAACTTTCAGGTTAAAACATATTGTTTAAATTGCTTTTAAGAGAGTAGCAGGGGCCAGACAAAATTTTTGAGGGCCGCCTCCTTGCCATCCATGGCATCGGCGGCACTAAGACATCCATGTCTGTCGGGCAAGAAGTTGATTCGAAACCATGGATGGGCGGGAAGTCGGGGCATGGAGGCCCTAATGCCGCACGCGCCACGGACGGCAACGGCGTGCGGCAGCCGAGCACGAGCGGCGAAAATCCCGGAGGGATTTTCGAACGAGTCCCCGAAAAAATTTGTCTGGCGCCCTGCCCACAACTGCCAACTGAAATGTAAAGGAACTTGTTTAAAATTTAAATTGTGGCACGATAAAATTTCAAGGGCCGCATCCATTCTGCTGGATGAACGAGAAGTCTCGGTATGAAGGGCAATGCCAAAGGCTTTATTGATTGGCAGGTGCCGGCTGCGCCCCTGCAGGCTGAGTCAGTTTTAAATATGAACCGTGAGCCGATTTGCTGTCCTGAGTATTAACGCAAAGAACATCTATTTTTTTGCCGGGTTTGTCAAGAATTGAATAAAAAG
>JAKPTH010000698.1 GCA_029571125.1 bacterium | reverse complement strand
CGAAATTTTATTCAGTTGAGAATCGCTTAACTTAAAACCGCTTTTCAAACCGCCGATGAATTTTTCTTTCTGCAGGTTCTGATAAAGCCTTATCTGCTTTATAAATTCGGGATTTTCGCGCAGTATTTTATTTATATCCTGGTTCCCGGAATCTTTCATGTAAACCAGGGTATCCGTGGGCCCCGTTTTATGCGGCCTTAATATAACCAGCTCCGTATCGCTCAAAACGGCTTCGGCGCAAAGAGCCGCCGTATGCGCAAAGAACGAAAAGATGCTTAAAACGGCCGCAAGTATAAAAAAACGTGCAATTTTATTGATTTTCATAATAGCTCCTCGCTTTTTATTCTTCATTCTTCATACCCAAAATTTATTACATGTTCATACTATTTTAACTCTTGAAAAAACATCACATATATTATATTATAAATGTCAATTTTAATCAAGTTTTATGATCTAAAAAATATTTATTTGATTTTAAAGTTTTTCGTGAACTTTTTTTAAAAATTATAGTATAATAAGTTAGAACTTTTTACCTCATATTTTTCGGCCGGTTGCCTGAAAAACGAAAATAATTCAAAACAATAAATTATTTGAAGAAAGGGGAATCTGATTATGAAAAGAAACTTTTACGTTCTTTTATCCGCCGTCCTGTTTTTCTCGTTAACGTTTTTCACCCCCCACGCTTTGCTCGCAGAATCAATAAACGCTCTTCAGCAAAACCTCAACGCGAGCGAAATCGCAGCAGAAAACGCTTCTTCTTCAGGCGTTCAGAACGCGGCCGAAACGGCCGGCGAATCCATAAAATCCGCCGCGAATTCGGCGCAACAATCCATGGGCGAATGCGCTAACCAGCTGAAAACCTCGTGCAGCGGTTTTTTCGGCAAACTTAAGTCGATTTTCCAGTCTTTCTTCCAGAATATTTTTTCGATGTTCAAACAAATCGTCCGGCAGATCGGCGAAGCGTTCAAAGGCTGCAGCGGACAAATTTCAAATATAGCGGGCGAAGGCGGACGGCAGGACGGCGGCGATTCATCGACCGAAAGTTCTGGCAACCAGGCGGCGGACGACAATTCGGGCGCAAACGCAGGCAATCAGGCCGACGGCGGCGAAGCGAACTCCGGACAGGCTCAGCAGCAGGAAGGCTCGAATAACTCGAACGGTTCCGCCAATAACGGTGCAAACCAGCCCCCGGCGAATGAAAATCAGGGTTCGCAACCCGAACGCCCCGCCGGAAACGATAGCGCGGTAGATACCAATAACGCCCAGTCGCTTATAAAGACTTTAAAGGAAAAATTCAACATAACCATAGAGAACGGCACCTCGCAGTGGAGCCTGAGCCAGCTTCAGCAGGCCTATCAGACTCTCACCAAGCTCCCGCCGTCTTTCATAGCACAGACCAATATGATACAGCGCATTTCAACCACCAATCTGGGGCCGAACGTGGGCGGCTATGTCTCAAGCGGCGCGCCGCGCGTTTACGTTACGGACCACGGCACCCGTTCCATGACCTTCGTGTTAGTCCATGAAATGGCCCACTGCTTTCACTTCGCCAAACGCGACGTTTTCGCCCAGTGGGAATCTCAGTTCTGGGGTGGCCGCAGCGGTTATTCGGGACGCGGAACCCAGCTTTCGCCTTCTGTATCGTCATACGGCAACGGAAATTCAATGGAAGACTTCGCCGAATCGGTCCGCGCTTACTATATGAACGGCCCGTCGATGAAACGCACCCACCCCGACCGTTACGAATTCGTCAAAAAATATGTAATGGCCGGCGTAGAATATTAGCAAAACCCCGCGCTGCATGATTTAAAAAATGAAAACTTAAAACTACGGCAATTACAAACAGCGGTTATAAAACCGCTGTTTGTTTTGCATAAAAAATCCCGCCAAGGCCTCAGTCGTGCGGAACGGCCGGTTTATATTTAAATTTTAATGACACACGGAGCTAAAAATCAAAATCAATTCTCTTACAAAAATAATACTGTTGACAAGCTTTCCGGCTATCATTCAAATGTTTTTAAAAATGGCCGTCGGCGTGATCGATAAAATAATGGTAGGCCAGCTTGGAGAATCTGCCATAGCTGGAGTCGGCGTCGCAGAACAGCTGGTTTTTTTCCTGCTTATGCTTTTTTCGTCCATAAGCGCCGGGGTCAACGCTCTGGCGTCTCAGAGCGTCGGCGCGGGCCGTTACGATACTCTGCGGCCGATATTCGGAAGCGCTATGATTACAGGCTTCGTATCGGCGATTTTTTTCAACTGTGTGTTTTTAATATGGCCGGGCGAACTTTTGACGCTGCTGGGCGCTAACGCCGAAATAGCTTCCGCCGGAACGGTTTACTTAAAAATCACTTCTTTCAGCGTTATCTGCATAACCCTTACGTTTATGATGACCGCGGTATTCCGCGCTTTCGCCGACAACAAAACTCCCATGTACGCATCCGTCGCCGCTATTATTATAAATACACTGCTGGCGTTCCTTTTCATATTCGTCTTCGGGCTCGGCATAGCCGGCGCCGCATGGGCGGCCCTCATTGCACGTTTCAGCGAATTATTCATAATGGCTTATTTTTTCGAACGCAAGAAAGATAAAATGAGGCTGGCCATAGCCGACAGCTTCATTTTCGACAAAAAAACGTTCGGAGAAATTTTCAAAGTCGGCTGGCCCGTAACTCTGGATATGCTCGTATGGCAGCTGGCCGGCATCGTCACAACCTTCATGATATTAAACCTCGGCACTGCCGCGGCAGGCGCCAACGAAGTAATAAAAATGATGCAGGGCGCCGCGCTGATGCCCGTTGTCGGGGTGGCCATGGCGGCAAGTTCCCTCGTGGGCCAGCGCCTCGGACGCGCCGATTTCGCCGGCGCGCGGCGAATCGCGGACCGCATAGTAAAAATAAGCTTTTTTATGGTTCTGCTTATTTCGGCCGCGACCGCATTAGCCGCCTTCAAAATCCCCGCGATCTTTAATTTCGGGCCGGAAGCCAAAATTCTCGCGTCCAATTCGATTCTAATCCTCTGCCTTTTCCAGATAATTTTCGTGCTCAATATCTGCGTACCGGCGATATTAAGATCGGGCGGAGATACGAAGGCCATCATTTACATATCAGGTTCCGCGATGTGGCTTATCGGCCTGCCGCTGGCATATGCGCTCGGAATATTTTTCAAAATGGGCCTTTACGGAATAATAATCGGCGTCAATACCGGAGAAGCGGCAAAAGGAATGTTATTTTACCGAAGATATAAACAGGGTTTATGGATGAAAAAAATTATTTAATTGAAATTAATTATTTTTATGATATAATAGCTCCCGAATATGGACAAAAATTTTTTCAGCGTTTTAATCATCTCATTATTTAAATTTTATTATCTTCTGATTTCGGTTTCGTTTTACGCATATATACCGTTATTTTTCGCTGCCGGCGGTTTCGACGAAAGAAAGGTGGGCGCTCTGTTCGCGCTTCAATCTTTCATGGCGATACTCACATACCTGCCTTCCGGAATAATAAACGATAAAATTTCAGCCAAACGCCAGATAATTATAGCCACGTTCATATACTCGCTTTTTCTTCTGCTGCTCAATTTTTCAACGAGTTATCTCCACTTCACGGCGCTTTTTGTCCTATGGGGAATCAGCGCGACCATGATAGACAACTCCACCAACGTAATTTATTATAAGCAGTCGCGCCTCATAAACAACCGTTTCTTTTTCGCGTTTTTTGCGATCACGGCCACCATGGCTTACGCGATCGGCGGAAAGCTCGGAGCGCACCTTACGGCCGGAAACGATTTCGGACTTTTATTCAAAGCGCTTTTCGCGATGTCGCTTTTTTTGATTTTCCTGTCTTATTTTCTAACCGATACGCGCGTTTCCAGCGTCAAGCTATCCGATTATAAAGACGACATATTTTCATTCGATTCGCTTTTGATAGCCGCAAATCTTTTTTTATTCACCTATCACTGGGGCGCCGAACTCACTTATTTCACTTTATTTTTAACTAAATCGGCGGCGCTCAGCCTTAACGACGTTTCTTATATTTATATGGAAGTCGGATTCGTAATGAGCGCGATTATATTTTCTCTCGGTATATTCAAAGAAAAAATACGGTTAAAAGCGTCCGCCGCGCTATTGATCGCAGTCGCATTCAGCGGCGGTTCGCAGATCGCCATGTTCCATATCCGCGATCTCGACGGCGCTCTGTTCAATCAATTCCTGCATTCTATCGGCGACGCCTGCTTCATATATTACTGGCTGAATATAATACCGGAAACGTTCAAATATGAAAAATTGGGCGGAGCTTCTTCTTTCGTAAACCTTTTCACGGTATTGTCGGTAGTGTCGGGATCGTTCATATCCTCCGTCGCCGTTCGCGCGTTCGAAACGCCCTACGCGGCTTTTTTCATTTCGGCGTGCCTAACTTTTTCTATATACCCTCTCGCTCTTTTCGAGCGTTTTAAAAAATCGAACCGTTTAAATTCAATAAAAATAATGGAGGCGGCTGCTAAATGAGCCTGGAAAAACCCGAATTCAAACAGATACTCAACGAAGATAAAATAGTCATTTTCGACGGCGCTATGGGCACGATGCTCTATTCTAAGGGAATATATATCAACCGCTGCTTCGACGAAATGAACCTTTCCGCGCCCAACGTCATCAGCGACATCCACGCGGAATACGTAAAGGCCGGTTCACAGGTCATAGAAACCAACACTTTCGGCGCCAACCGCTGCAAACTCGCGCCGCACGGCTTCGCCGAAAAACTCGAGGCCATAAACTACCAGGGCGCAAAACTAGCCGTGCAGATCGCAAAGTCCGCGCCGCACACGGTATATGTGGCCGGTTCCATCGGACCGCTCGGCATTAAAATCGAACCGTGGGGAAAAACTTCCGTGGACGAGGCGTGCGAATTTTTCAAGGAGCAGGCCGAAGCGCTTCTGGCCGGCGGCGTGGACCTTTTCGTCCTGGAAACCTTTTCCGACATAAACGAGATGCATCAGGCGATAAGAGCCGTAAGATCCATCTGCCAGCTGCCGATACTCGCGCAGATAAAAATCGGAAACGACGGCAACGCGACTTACGGCACCACGCCGGAAGTGTTCACGCAAAATCTCGACGCGTGGGGCGCCGACGTCATCGGGCTCAACTGCGGAGTCGGACCTAAAATAATGCTCGATACCATAGAACTCATGTCGGAGTTCACGAAGAAAAAACTCATGGTACGCCCCACCGCAGGCCTTCCGACGTCCGTCGAAGGCAGGACAATGTATCTTTCCTCGCCCGAATATTTCGCGGAATACACCAAGCGCTTCATACAGCACGGCGTTAAAATAATAGGCGGCTGCTGCGGCACTACGCCTGCGCATATAAAAGCCATGGCCGCGGCCGCGCGCGTTTTTTCAACCGACGAGCGCAAGATAAGCGTGATGGTCAAGGAATCGCCGCAAAAACCCGCGCCGCAGGCCCAGCCCATAGAAAAAGAAAAAAAATCGCGGTTCGCGGCCAGCATATGCTCAAATAAATTCGTCGTCACCGTAGAAATATCGCCGCCCAAAGGCTGCGACGCCACGCGCGCTCTGGAAGCCGCAAAATTCGCCAAAGACAACAATATCGACGCCATAAATATCCCCGACGGCCCCCGCGCCACGGCGCGCATGAGCCCGCAGGCGCTGGCCGGAATTTTCGAGCGGGGAGTCGGCATAGAGACCATTCTGCATTATTGCTGCAGGGACCGCAACCTTCTCGGCATGCAGTCGGACCTTCTGGGCGCTTACGCATCCGGCCTTAAAAACGTCCTTCTTATAACCGGCGACCCGCCGAAACTAGGAGATTATCCCGACGCTACGGCGGTATTCGACGTAGATTCCATAGGCCTCACCAATATGGTGCACCGCCTCAACAGCGGCTCCGATCTGGGCGGCAATCCCATAGGCAAGCCCACGGGATTTTTTATAGGTGTCGGCGCCAACCCGGGCGCGATAGACTTAAACCTCGAAATAAAAAG
>JAKPTH010000687.1 GCA_029571125.1 bacterium | reverse complement strand
ACGGGTGTCGTTTCTGTATGTTTCGAGCATCTGCTGGCAGTATGTAAAAAAAGAGTCTTCGGGAAAGCAATCGTCTTCGAGCACGATGCCCTCTTCGACGTTTTCGAAAAACCACGTAATGGCGGAACTTACAGCTCCCTTGCACCCGAGGTTCTTTTCGCGAAAAAGCGTCGTGACTTCACACGGCCAATCCACTCCGCCGACGATGCGTTTAACTTCGGCGCATTTCTGCGCATCGTCTTCACGGCCCGCGCGCGGACCGTCCGCGGCAATAAAAAGCCTGGCGGGTCTAATTTTTCTGATTTTTTCGAAAACTGTTTTAGTAGTGTCGGGCCTGTTGAACACAAGAAAAAGAATAGGAACGCTGAATGCCTTGTTATCCAATCGCTTCACCTCAATAATATTCCCGGACATTAATATACTACTTTAAAAACTTATTGTCAAGCAAAAAGCGCGCTTCATCTTTAAAAAAAGCGGCGAATCAAGAGCCTTGACGTTATTTTTTCAACTCATTTTCAAAATATTCGATAGTTTTAAGCAGCCCGTCTTTAACGTCTATTTTCGGCGTCCAGCCGCCCAGCTTCTCCTGCGCCAGAGATATGTCGGGCTTTCTTCTGCACGGATCGTCCTTCGGAAGCGGCTTGAAAGCTATTTTCGAGCTTGAATTCGTGAGCCGGACTATCATTTCGGCAAGCTGCAATATGGTATATTCCTGAGGATTTCCAAGGTTGACCGGGCCGATAAACCCTTCTTCGTTTTCCATCATCCTCGTCATGCCTTCGAGAAGGTCGCTTACAAAACAGAAGCTTCGGGTTTGCTCTCCGCTTCCGTAAATAGTGATTTCTTCGTTTTTGAGCGCCTGAACGATAAAATTAGACACGACCCTGCCGTCGTTTTCGAGCATGCGCGGGCCGTAAGTGTTAAATATACGCACTATCCTTATCTGGACGCCATTCTGCCTGTAATAATCCATGAATAAGGTTTCGGCGACGCGTTTGCCTTCGTCATAGCAGCTTCTGATCCCGATAGGGTTGACGTTTCCCCAATAACCTTCCACCTGAGGGTGCACGGCCGGATCTCCATAAACTTCGCTGGTGGAGGCCTGAAGAATTCTCGCCTTCACTCTTTTGGCTATCCCGAGCGTGATGAGCGCGCCCATGACGTTGGTTTTGACCGTTTTAATGGCGTTGTACTGATAGTGGACGGGCGAAGCCGGGCAGGCCAGATTATAAATCCTGTCGACTTCAAGCCTTATTTCTTCGGTGATATCATGCCTTATCAATTCGAACTTTTTGTCGTCAAGAAGGTGGCTGACATTCTGTTTTCGCCCTGTAAAAAAATTATCCAGACACACGACTTCGTGTCCTTCTTTTAAAAGCTTTTCGCAAAGATGGCTTCCGATAAATCCGGCGCCGCCGGTGACAAGGATTCTCAATGACTTCATAAATTTCATCCTTTATTTTTAGTTTATTTTAATTTCAATAATTTCCTCACATGAAAAAATACATGTTTGAATGCGGTCCACGATATTAATAAAGCGTTTTTTAAATTCCAGGGAAAAGGGCACGTCAGAAATATAAATATAATTTTATAAACCGGATTGTCAGGATATTTTTTAGAGAAAAACTTCTTCAAAAACTTTACAAACCCATCGTTATCGATCGAATTATAATAGCCCGTAGTTTCGATATCTATATGCAGCTTTAATTTTTCATCCGCCAGAATTTTAAAGCCCCGGTTGAAAGCCCTTATGGTAAATTCAAAGTCAGAAAGATAGTGCGGCAAAATAGTTGGATAAAAACCTCCGACCTTAAGAAAAGTCCCGACGGTAAAAAAAAGGCCTCGCGTGGTGGCGCAGTTGATATTTTCACCGGGGAACGC
>JAKPTH010000674.1 GCA_029571125.1 bacterium | reverse complement strand
TTCTTCCCTCGCTTTTAATCGGCGGTCTGCTTTTCAAAGACAAACCGCGCGAAAAATAAAAACCGGCTTTATCAGCCGGCTTTTCGTTTTAATTGAGAATTATATTCGATTAATTTATTAGTTAAACGGATGGCGTTTTTTATATCAGCGGTCTTAAAAATCCTAACTTTTTAAGTTTACGAAGTTTTTCCAGTTTTTCAGGATCGGAGTGATTAACCGGTCCGTTAATTACCTTTATTTCTCCATTTTTCAGCACTTCGATCTTATATTCAATAGATTTTTTCTCGGCTTCGAATATGCGAAGAGCGAGCCTCAGCGCGAAGTTTTTAGCCTTGATGACGCTCACTATTTCGGAATTTATCTGTTCGCTCAAGGGGTCCATGTTATATGAGCCGATAACCGCGACTTCGCGGTCGAAAACGAAAACCTTCGAATGGAGCGGCTGCGGGCCGGGGCATACGAAAAGCCTTAAATTTGGGAGTTCTTTCATGATTTTAGCCCATTCGTCGGAGAAGAAAACCTGTGTGGCCGTGCTGTCGGTGCTCATGGGGCTGTTGGTATGTATATTAATTTTAACGCCGCGGGCGTTCGCTTCGCGCAAAGCGCTCATCGCTTCATCGGTAAGGACTATATAAGGGTTCTGTATTATAATTTCGCTTTTAGCGCTTCTGATCATGGCGCCTATGCCGGGAGTGATATCGTTGCGCTGTCCTTTCATGGAATGCTTGTCGAGCATTATAAACGGATACTCGTGATCTCCGCTGAAGGGTTTATAGCCGCTGTAAGACTGAAGGCTTTTATACTGCGCGAGTTCTTTTATATATTTTTCATAATCTTTATCGATAGCCGCGCCGTTTAAAAGGCCCATACCGCTAATATAAGCTTCCATGGCTCGTCTGGCGAATTCGAGTTCCTGCGCGCGCGATTTCCAGTTGCCGAATAAATCGCGTTTTACCTTAAAGACTTCATGCGAATTGAATTCTTCGTCGAACGCCTTCTGCAGTTCATAAGCCGCCGCCGCACCCTTCAGTATAATATCCGAGTCGATGTAAGCCCTCGAAAAATCTGCCGGATCGACGAAGTAGTTCATTTCGATATTCCTGCCGCCGGTCATGACGTAGTCGTTATCGACTATTATTATTTTATCGTGATTAGAGCTTACAACGTGCCTTAAATTTCCGAACATTTTAATAAAATTATCGCTCAGCGGATTATAGACTTTAACTTCGACGCCGGGCACTTCAAGCAGTTCCTGCAGGTAATCCTGGCCCATCATTTTGTGCGAGAGGTCTTTAGAGCCGCGGGCGTCCATCATAAGCCTCACTTTGACGCCTTCTTTAGCTTTCTTTAAAAGAAGGCCCAGAAAAGACATTCCAAAAACGTCTTTATCGACTATGAAATAAGTGGTATCGATAGATTTCTTAGCGCTGTTAAGAACATACCAGCGGGCATACCATGCCTCCTGGTTATCGGTTATCATGCGGGCGAATGCGGTAGGGTTTCCGCTCTGGCGCGCCAGTTCGTCAAAAATAGCAGCCGGAGTAAGGGCCGGAGTATTTTCGGCGTTTGCGGCGGTAAAGTTGAAACCGCAAATAAAAATACCGGCGGCCGATAAAGCGATAAGCAAAAATAAAAAGAATCTTCTCGTCATAAAAATAGCGCTCCTTTTAATAAATGAAATAGCGAAAAATATATAAAAATATAAATAAAGCTGAAACTATAATTAAAAACACAATATTTTCAATTTTTTGTACATTAATTATAACAAGAATTTAAATAAAAATCAATGAATCGTGTTATTTTTGTGTTAGTTTGTCCGTCAAATTTTCGATTTTTTCTCATTTTTTTTGACATTGCGCTCATTTTATTTTATAATAACCTCCTATGAAGAAAAGCGATCGTAAAAA
Source organism: bacterium (assembly GCA_029571125.1). GTDB lineage: Bacteria > Muiribacteriota > UBA9980 > UBA9980 > UBA9980 > UBA9980. The sequence continues at coordinate 14,638 of JAKPTH010000674.1, read as the reverse complement.
TAAAAAAAAGGCCTCAAGCGGCGGCGAATTAAATGCGCAGGGCGCCGATAATTTTAAACAGCCGGTTCCGGCCGCCGACAATCCCGAAGACCTGACGAGTCATTTAACCGAACTCAGATCGCGCATTATAAATTGCCTTATTTTTTTCTGCATCGTACTTGCCGCCGCGCTTTATTTTTCTGATGTCATCATGGCGTTTTTCGGCGAACGTGTCAGCAGTGTTTTAAAAGGCGAGAAACTCGTTTTCATTTCGCCGGCCGAAGCTTTTTTCGTATCGATACAGATGTCGCTTTATTCGGCGCTGATAATTTCTGCGCCTTATATTTTATATCAGTTCTGGGCGTTCGTTTATATAGCTCTCGACGAAAAAGAAAAGAAAAATTTCCGCTCGATTCTAATTTTTTCGACATTGTGTTTTTATGCCGGCTGCGCATTCGCGGTTTTCGTGGCAATTCCGGTCGGGATAGGATTTTTGATAGGCTATTCAGGCGCCATATTCAAGCCTATGATATCGGTTTCGGCATATTTTGATTTTCTGGTTTATACTTCGCTGACTTTCGGGATAGTTTTCGAGTTGCCTTTACTGATGGTTTTTTTGAGTTTAGTCGGCGCCGTCGCGCCGAAAATGTATTCAACGGGCCGTAAATATGCGATACTAATCATTTTTATAATTGCGGGAATCTTCTCTCCGCCCGATGTGATATCGCAGTTCATAGTGGCGATACCCATGCTGTTTCTTTATGAAACCGGTATAATCGTAATTAAACTGTCGGGAATTAAAGCTTGAAACGCCGAATTAAAAAGCGGTCACGCGGAAAGTTCGCACGCCGCTCCCGGAAAGAAGCCTTCGCTCATCAAATAATTCACGGCGTCTATATCGGCTTTCCTGGTCAATATAAATAAAACGTCTTCCTTATTAATAATCGTGCCGCCGTTTGGCGATATCATTTCTTTACCTCTTATTATAGCCGTTATAAGAATATGCGCCGGAAATTTCAAATCTTTTATTTGCCTTCCTACTATTTTCGATTCTCCGCTTATGTGGACCTCGATCATTTCAAGGTCCGTTTTATCGAGAGTCAAAAGCTGTATATAAAAAGACGATTTCTTTTGCCGCGGTATTATCAGGCCGAGTTTTCGCGCAAGCCAGTTTATGGTAGTGCCCTGCAGCAGGCACGACAGCAATACGGCAAAAAACACTATATTGAAAATCTTATGCTCCGAATCCAGGCCTTGCAGAGCGGGATAAGTGGCCAGCACGACCGGAACGGCGCCTTTTATTCCGCCCCAGGACAAAAAGATTTTTTCCTTTACGTTAAGTTTGAATGGAAAAGTGCAGGCGAAAACTATCAACGGCCTGACTACGAACATTAAAAGCGCGGCTATTATAATTCCTTCTTTCCATAAAAGCAGCATGCTTTTTGGAAAAACAAGAAGCCCCAGCAGCAAAAAAATCGCCATATTAAAAAACGAAGAAAGTCCGTCCACGAAATGGCTTATGCCCATTTTAAATATGAAATCGAGATTTCCGAACCAATATCCGAAAAAGAACATGGCTATGATGCCGTTGGTTTTTAATATGCAGGACACGCTGTAAGAAAGCAGCAAGGCTCCCAGGAAAAGAACGTAATAATGGCCTTTGTTATCGGATTTGAGGCCGTTAAGCAGGCGCCGCGCCATGCGGCTCGAAACGTAACCTATGAATATTCCGCCAAGCAGCTGCCAGAAAAGCTGCGCCGTAAAAAATAAAAAATTACCGCTACCGCCCGTTAAAATCTGAATCATTAAAACCGTTAAAAGAATAGCCATAGGGTCGTTGGCGGCCGATTCAACTTCAAGTATCGTGGAAACGGCCTTTTGAATGGGATTCTGCCTGATTATCATTATAACCGCCGCCGCATCGGTAGACGATATGATAGCTCCGACCATCAAAGAGTAGAGCAGGTCGAATTTTAAGATCCAATGAACGAACAACCCGAGCAGAGCCGCTGTAAGTATTATACCCAGCGTCGCCAGCGTCATGGAAGGCCCGAATGATTCCTTCAAAGACGACTTTTTAGTATAAAATCCGCTTTCGAAAATAATGAATATAAGCCCAAAGTTGGCGATATGTTGAGTTAGCGCCATATTATCGAAGTAAATCAGGTTAAGGCAGTCGCTGCCCACCAGCATCCCGACGCCGATTAAGATCATCAGCACCGGAACGTTATAGCGTATGGTAAGCCGCGATGAAAACGCGCCAATGATAAGTAAAATAGAAATTACAAATAAAACGCTTTCGTTCAAGCCGTATCATCCTTCACTTAATTATGGAACTGCAGCTAATTATCATTTGCAGCAAAGCCTTTTCTGATATGCTTATAACGCCTATGCAGCCGACGCCGAAACGTCAAGCTGCTTAACATCGCCTATAAAAACAAGAACGTCGTTTTCAAGTATGCGCTCTTCGCCGGACGGGTTTATGATATTGCCGCCGGCTCTTGAAATTCCAACAAGGGTCAGGCCGTATTTTTTGCGTAAATCTATTTCCGCAAGCGTTTTGTTAGCGAAATGGTTATGCGCTTCGACTCTGAAGGTGGTTATGCGGATATCCGGCATCTTGAATTCGATATCTGTAATTTTAGCGGAGTTATTGGGCGTACGGAGCATTTCATAACTGCCTTTTCTGATATGCGCTATAAATTCTTCTATTTCATTGAGGGGAATTAGATATTTCTGCATAACGCGGGTGAAGATTTCAATGGAAGTTTCAAATTCCTCTGGAATAACTTCGTCCGCGCCGAGTTTTTTGATTTCTTCCACTTCGCTGTAAAAGCGTGTCCGGGCTATTATGTAAATATCATGGTTCATTTTACGGCTCAACTCGACTATTCTGCGAATCGCTATCCTGTCGGGCACCGCTATAACTATTATTTTTGCGCACTTGACGTTCAGATGCTCAAGAACGCTTTCATAAGTGGCGTCGCCGTAGATGATCGGCTCGCCGTTCTGCTTTTCGCGTCTTACCGTTTCGGGGTTCACGTCCGATATTACATACGGTATTTTAGAAGCTTTTGCGGCCCTGGCCAGATTCTGGCCGTTAATGCCGTAGCCGATTATTATAAGCTGATCTTTAATCGAACAGAATTCGCCTTTATCGTCGTCCTGAGCCGAACCGGCCGATTCGCCCGGCACGGCCTTTAAATATTTAAGCTTCACGAGATATTTTAATGCGATATGAACGCTGTAAATAATGGCCGGCGTAAGTATCATCGTAAGAACGGCGACGCTCAAAAATATTTGATATGTATGCGAGGTAATTATCTTATTTTCGACGCCGGTTTTCGAAAGCACGAAAGAGAATTCGCCTATCTGGCAGAGCGCGAACCCAGCGAGAAGCGCCGACCCCGTAGGCACTTTTAAAAGCGCGCCTCCGATATAGGCCGCCGCGGTTTTTACCGCTACCACGCCGAGAGTCAAAGCGGCTATCGTCCAGGGCATCGACAATATAAAACTTGTGTTGAGAAGCATTCCTATAGACACGAAAAAGAAGCTCGTGAATATGCTCTTAAAAGGCAGCACGTATCCGAGCGCCTGATGGCTATATTCGGACTCCGAAATTACAAGGCCCGCCAGGAAAGCGCCGAGCGCGAGCGAAAGGCCCGCCTTAAAAGTCATAACCGCTACCGAAGCGCATATTACGATAACCGTAAGCAGGAATAAATCCTGGTTTCTCGTTTTAGCCACGTGGTAAAGTATCTGAGGAACGATAAATTTAGTGGCCGCTATGATTAAAAATACTATCAACGCGATTTTAACCAGAAGCATGCTTATAGAAACGTCGCCTCCGGCGGAAACGGCGGCGGGATCTTCTGTGAGAAGGGGCGTTATTAAAATCATCGGGACTATCACTATGTCCTGAAAAATTAGTATCGCAAGCGAGGTCTGGCCATAGACCGAATCGATTTCAGCTTTTTCCTGAAGATATTTAAGCACTATCGCCGTGCTGCTGAGCGCGACTAAAAATCCGACAAAAACGGCTTGCTTGAAAGCGAACCCCAGTTCGTATTCTATAAAAGCCACCGCGGCTATCGTCAGAAGGACCTGCGTAAAGCCGCCTAAAACTAATGCTTTTCTAATTTGCAAAAGTTTCTTGAAAGAAAATTCTATGCCTATAGTAAAAAGCAGAAGTACGACGCCGACTTCCGCCAGGTATTCAACTTCGTGAGTGGCGTGAATGAGCCGGAAGCCGTAAGGGCCGAGAAGCGCGCCGGTAAAAAGATAGCCCACTATGGCCGGTATTTTCATACGGCTGCAGAAATAAAGGACGAACATCGATATTATGAAAATTATGAAAATCTCATTGAACAGCCCCAGAGTCATATATAGCAACCTCGTAATATAGTTTAAGTTATGAAAATCATCTTCACTGAAAAGAAAAGCCGTTTCGGTTTATTTCGGCGCGGAGGCCGAAATATTTTTTTTGCCTTTTTCGCAGGTATTTTCAGACAGGTTATTTTAATATATTTACGAATAAAATTCAAGATAAATTATTCGATTAAATAACAAGTTTTTTATTTGATGTTTATACGAATATTTAGTATAATACCGTCTGATTTTAAAGCGCACTGCGCATGTGAACATATGTTCATTCAAAGAAAGACAGGGATAAACATGAATGTTTCTGAATTCAAAAAAAATGGTCACATGATAATAGACTGGATCGCGAACTATTTTGAAAATATAGAAAAATATCCGGTAAAGTCTAAATCATCCCCCGGAGAAGTTATTTCCAAACTGCCGGCCCGCGCGCCGGAAAAGGCAGAAAAGTTCGAAAAAATATTCGGCGATTTCGAAAAGATAATCATGCCGGGCATCACTCACTGGCAGAGCCCTTCTTTTTTCGCTTACTTTCCGGCCAACAACAGTTTTGCGTCGATACTCGGCGAGCTCCTCGCTTCGGCCCTGGGCGCGCAATGCATGAGCTGGGCCACTTCTCCGGCGGCCGCGGAACTCGAAGAGGCCGTCATGAAACAGCTGGCAAAAATTATAGGCCTGCCAGAGAGCTTTTGCGGAGTTATAGAAGACACGGCGTCCACTTCCACTCTTTGCGCGGCGCTTTCGGCGCGTGAAAAATATTCGGATTATGCAATAAATTCCGAAGGGTTCGGCCCTGAAAATAAGTTCACCGCCTATTGCTCCGGCCAGGCTCATTCATCTATCGAAAAAGCGGTTAAAATCGCCGGCATAGGCAAAAACAGGCTACGGCTGATAGGCTGCGACAAGAATTATGCCATGATCCCTTCCGAATTCGAATCCGCCGTAAAAAAAGACATAAAGGCCGGGTACAGGCCGGTATTCGCCGTAGCGGCCATAGGCACGACCGGTTCTACCGCCATCGACCCGCTTCGCGAAATAGGAAAAATATGCAAAAAATATAAAATATGGCTTCACGTGGACGCCGCTTACGCGGGAAGCGCTCTCGTGCTGCCGGAAATGCGTTATATGATAGACGGCATAGAATATGCGGATTCATTCGTTTTTAATCCGCACAAATGGCTTTTCACCAACTTCGACTGCTCGGCATACTTCGTAAGAGACAAAGGAGCGCTTATTAAAACTTTCGAAATACTGCCGGAATATCTTAAAACCTCTGAAAAATCAGCGGTCAATAATTATCGCGACTGGGGGATACAGCTCGGCAGACGTTTCCGTTCTCTCAAACTCTGGTTCGTCCTGAGAAGTTTCGGCGTGTCAGGGCTGCGCAGGATCATTAAAAAGCATATCGAGCTCGCGCAGTATTTCGCCGAAATGCTGGCGGCGGAAAAGGGGTTTGAAATAATGGCGCCGCATCCGCTTTCGGTCGTCTGCTTCAGATACAAGCCGCATAAAAACCTATCCCGGGAAAAAACGGACGCATTTAACGCGGACCTTCTCGAAAAACTTAACTCGAGCGGAAAATTATATCTGTCGCACACCAGGCTCTGCGGAGATTTCGTAATAAGAATGGCGATAGGCCAGACCGGAACCGAAAAAAAGCATGTAAAATCCGCCCTGAATATGATAATCAATACCGCTAAAAACATGAGTAAATAATATCGCCGGCTTAAAAAGAGCCGTCCGGATATTAAAATCTGACGGCTCTTTTTTTATTATAATTTATATACAGATGAAGATTTTTTAATTAGTAATTCTCTGAGGAGCGGGGGAAGGTTGAGACGCCGAAGAATTCGAAGAGCTTCTTACCTTTTCGAGCTTTGATTTATAGCTTTTATATATTGACGTAAAAAGTTTTGCGCCATGCGTATGCGGAGTATATGAATATAACGAAAATGTGGCGGCGTTGGTGGGCGAAAAACTTGCCTTTCCGTAATTTATCGGGAGCTTTGTCGATTTTTTTGCGCTCAAAAGTTCGGCGCCCTTGTCGAAATTTTTTCTAAAAGTGTCCGCGGCTCCCGTTATCTGTTTTTTAAACCCTTTATAAGCCTGGTTCATCTTGCCGTTATCGTAAACGCCGACTCCCATCGCCCAGTCGAGTTTAAATTTAGTTATTTTTTTCTTGGTTTGAACCAGCCCGTTTTCCTTTTGCATAGTAGCAAGTATTACGAGCGGATTGATTTTATTTTCTTTTGCGACTTCCATAATAACCTCGGCCGGATTGACGCCTTCATATTCCTGAGCCATAGGTGAATTCATGGCCGCAAGCAGCGCGGTAAGTTCTTCGGCGGTCATAAAATCGGGATTAGTGAATTCGTCGTCAGGAATTAAAGCCGTTGCAGAGCCGGAAGCTGAAGCCGGTTTTGCGCCTTTTTTAGACGCCGCCTGCTGGCCGCTGACAACCGGCGCCGCCGGAGCCGAAGATTCGGCCGACTTTTTCTTTGCGGCCTGGTCCGTAGAAATCGTGCTTTGATCGAGATTTTTTTGAAGAGCGGATATCTGGGCATAGACCACAGGCGATAAAAGAGTTGAATGCATCACGAATAGCATTAAAAAGGCCGTAATTTTTATTAGTTTTAATTTCATAAATTATCCCTTTCTAACTTAAATATTTAAAATAAAAATCGCTTCGATAAAAAACTTTATTCTAAAAAAATATCCTATAAAACAATTATACTATAAATTTTAAAAAAATGTGCCGTTTTTTTATTTTTTATTAAAATATAAGCGCGTGCGAAATGAAAAAAGTCAATTAGTAAAACTCTTAATTGAATGAAAAAATAAAAATCTTATGTTATAATATCTACCATGATTTTATACTACTTCATTTTCGGGTTTTCAATTCTTAAATCATTTATACATTCAAGAGCTTCTACCGCTTCATTAACAGGAGCGTCTGCCGGAACGCTTGTTTTAGCTTTCGCTTTAAGTTTTTTCTCATGCCCCGCAGCGGCGTCCGGCACCGTAGAAATAAAAGTCTGGTCCATGGGCATGGAAAGCGAGTATATCAAACAAATCACGGATTCCTTTGAAAAAGAAAATCCGGGAATAAAAGTTATAAATCAGGCGATTCCCTGGGGCGAAGCGCATGAAAAGCTCATCACGGCGATAGTGGGAAACGTGCCTCCGGACGTCTGCCAGATGGGTACCACCTGGATGAGCGAATTTCAGGCGATGGGCGCATTCGAACCTCTTAACGAATACATAAAAAACTCAAAAATCATAAATCTCGAAGATTTTTTCGAGGGCTCACTTTTATCCAGCCGTTACGACGGAATCTACTACGGCATTCCATGGTACGTGGACACGAGGGTCTTTTATTACCGCACCGACATACTCGCGGCCGCAGGTTTTGATAAATTTCCTCAAACGTGGAAAGGCTTTCTCGAAATGCTCCGCAAGCTTAAAGCCGATTATCAAAAAGCCGGGAAACACGCTTATCCGGCGTTTCTTCCCGCGACGGACTCGTTTTTCTTTTTAACGCTTTTGTGGCAGAACGGCACCGACCTTTTAGATGCGGAAAACCAAAAGTGCATTGTCGACAATCCTTCGGCGATTGACGCTTTAACCGAATACGCAGCGCTTTTCGACGAAAAACTCGGGCCGTTCAACGATCCGCTCCTGGAAGAAAGAGCATTTGAAAAAGGCCTCTGTCCGATCTTTATATCCGGCCCATGGACGGTGACCGACATGGATAAATACAGCCCCGAAGTCAAAGGTAAGTGGTCCACCGCTAAAATGCCCCAAAAAAAGAACTCCGCTTCATTTATAGGAGGGTGCAACCTTGTCGTGTTCCGCGAGTCAAAACGGAAAGAAGAGGCGTTTAAACTCGTAGAGTACATGAGCCGCCCCGGCGTCCAGGCTGAATGGTATAACATTTCAAGAGACCTTCCGCCAAACAGGCTCGCCTGGAATTACGAAGTTGTTTTTTCCAATCCCAAATTGAAAGCTTTCAAAGAACAGCTCTCGGAAACCCGCACGCCGCCGCCCGTAGGCGAATGGGCCCAGCTCGACAGCCTTATATGCTCGACCCTCGAAGAAATGATGTATAAAAAAATCACGCCGCGGGAAACGATAGCAAAAATATCCAAAAAAACATCTGAAATTCTGGCGGCGCGTGACTATAATCAGACCTCTTATTATAAATTTGCGGTATCCGCGTTCATATGTTTGATAATTGCCTGCGGGCTGGTTTTATATTTTAAAACGCGCGCGCCGCAAACCGACCGAATAAGCTCGAAACGGTTCACTCCGGCGGCCTGGCTTCTTTTGGCGCCGGCTTTATCGGTTATGAGCGTTTTTTTATTCGTGCCCATCGTTTCTTCTTTTATCATAAGCTTTACCAACTGGAATATTTACGGCGTCAGAGACGCCGGCAAAATAATTTTTATCGGCTTTGAAAATTACTCGAAGCTTCTCGCCGATCCGATCTTTTTCAGAGCGCTGTTTAATACGCTCGTCTACGCTTTTATTGGCGTTCCTTTAAATATAATGCTGGCCCTTGGCGCGGCCATACTTTTAAACCAGAGTTTCGTCAGATTTAAAAACTTTTTCAGATTGGGCTTTTTTCTTCCGGTCATAACCACTTTCGTCGCGGTAGCGCTTATATGGCGCTGGCTTTACGATACCGCAAACGGACCGATCAACTGGGCAATAGGCGGCGCGGGCTTTCCGCCTCAGAACTGGCTCATGAACGAATATCTCGCCCTTCCGGCAATTGTTTTAATGGGCGTATGGAAAGGATTCGGCTATAATATGATGATTTTCATAGCAGCCCTTCAATCGATATCCGACGAAATTTACGAAGCCGCCGAAATCGACGGGGCGTCGAGCATCCAGCAGTTTTTTTACATAACCCTTCCCATGATCAGAAAAACCACTTTTTTCATAACGGTAATGACCGTAACGGGCTGTCTTCACGTATTCGCCGAGCCTTATATAATGACGGGCGGCGGGCCGCTCAACAGCACCATGTCGGTCGTGCTTTACATGTATCATCACGGATTTAAATACTATAATTTAGGTTATTCATCGGCTATCGCCTACGCGTTGTTCGCGATAATGTCGGCGATAACTTTTCTTCAGTTTAAACTATCAAAAAAATTCGAATGAGAAGCGGTTGAAGTTTTATGAGCAAAAAAGCCGGATTTATTAAAAAAATATCTTTTTACGCGCTTATCGCGATTTTTCTCGTTACGACCATAATGCCTTTCGCATGGATGTTCGTAACATCACTGCGCGTGGCTCCGAACACGATGTTAACGCCGCCTCCGCCTCATGGAACCTTTACTTTACTAAATTTCATTACAATTTTCGAAAACGCCGATTTTTTAAGAAGCCTTTTTAACAGCATAGTTATAACGTTTTCGCTCACTTTCCTTTCAATCCTGATTAACGCCATGGCCGCATATTCTTTTGCGAAGTTAAACTTTCCGGGCCGTGAAAAGCTGTTTGCGCTGTTACTTTTAACTATGATGGTACCGGGCAAGGTCACCATGATGCCGGTATTTATAATACTGAAAAGCCTCGATCTTTTGAATTCATACATAGGCCTTATTTTTCTCGGCAGCGCGAGCGTTTATGCGATATTTATGCTCAGGCAGTTCATGTACGACATTCCCGACGAACTTCTGGAATCGGCCCGTATCGACGGATGCAGCGAGCCGCGACTTTTCTTTTATATCGTGCTGCCGCTATGCAAACCGGTGATCGCCACTCTGGCTATAATAAATTTCATAGGAGCCTGGAATGAGCTGCTCTGGCCGCTCATAATTATGATAGACGAAAAAATGTACACGCTGCCCGTAGCGCTGGCCAATCTCAACGGGCGTTACGGTTCCGATCAGGGTATAATGATGGCCGGAGCGGTAATAGTCGTGGTGCCTATAATTTTAATATTTCTTTTCGTTCAAAAATATTATATCAGGGGCATAACCGCCGGGGCGCTCAAAGGCTGACGGCGGAAATAATTGGCAGTTGGACACCCGCCTTCCCTGTTCAAAAAAAGAATTATATTTTACCAACACAAAATGAAATGGAACCGATTTTTTTCTTGACTTATAGTTATGAATTAAAATATAATAAGTCTACATCATGGAATTAATAGTAAGCAAAAACTTCAATAAAAAAGACTCATATAAACTCGAGACCTACCTCGCGGGCGGCGGTTACGAAGCCATAAAAAAATGCCTGAGCTCGATGAAACCCGCCGACGTAATCGAGGAGGTCAAAAAGAGCGGACTGCGCGGACGCGGAGGCGCAGGATTCCCTACGGGAATGAAATGGTCTTTCGTGCCCAAAGAATCCAGCGTACCAAAATATCTTGCCGTCAACGCCGACGAAGGCGAACCCGGCACGTTCAAAGACCGGCTGGTGCTCGAACTCGACCCTCATCTTCTGCTCGAAGGAATAATGATCGCCTCCTACGCGGTGGGCATAGGAACCGCTTACGTATACATAAGGGGCGAATATAAAAAAGCCTTCGACACGGTCCATGATGCCATCAAAGAATGCTATCAAAAAGGGTTTCTGGGAGAAAATATATTCGGCAAAAATTATAAACTCGATATTCACGTTCACGCAGGCGCCGGCGCTTACATATGCGGCGAGGAGACGGGCCTTATAGAATCCCTCGAAGGCCGCCGCGGCCAGCCCCGGCTAAAGCCTCCGTTTCCCGCCGTCTCCGGCCTATTCATGGGCCCGACCGTCATAAACAATGTCGAAACGCTCGCTTTCGTTCCTTCCATCATAAATAAAGGCGGCGAATGGTTCTCCGCCATCGGCACTCCAAAAAACAGCGGCACAAGGCTGTTCGGCGTTTCGGGCTCGGTCGAAAAACCCGGCGTGTACGAGCTGGAACTTGGAATCACCGCCAGAAAGCTTATTTACGAAATATGCGGCGGCGTGAAGGGCGGCAAAAAATTAAAAGGGTTTATTCCCGGCGGGCTTTCCGCGCCTATAATGACCGCCGAAGAGCTCGACACTCCTCTCGATTTCGATTCCCTGGCCAAAGCCGGTTCCATGGCGGGTTCCGGCGGCGTAATCGCGATCTCCGAAGACGCCTCCATACCCAAAATAGCCGCCAGGACCGCGGATTTTTACGCCCACGAATCCTGCGGCCAGTGCACCCAGTGCCGCGAGGGCACGCGCTGGGTTTCGCAGCTTTTCAATAAAATTTATCAGGGCCGCGGCAAAAAAAAAGATATCGATTTAATTTTAGACGTATGTTCGAATATGATGGGACAAACTATATGCGTACTTTCGGACGCCTGCGCGATGCCTTCGATCGCGTTCATAAAAAAATTCAGGCATGAATTCGAAGCGCTCGTTAAATAAGGAAAAATATGCCAAATATAATCATCGACGGCAATCAAATAGAGGCCATGGCCACCGACACCATACTTTCCGCCGCTTCGCGCGCCGGCATTGAAATTCCTCATTTCTGCTATCATCCGGAACTTCAATACGCCGGATCATGCCGCATGTGCATGGTAGAGGTCGAAAAATCGCCGAAATTGCTTACCGCCTGTTCGACAATGGTAAGCGAAGGCATGATCGTCAGAACCTCCACCGAAAAAGTAAAAAAAGCGAGGGCGGCGGTGCTCGAATTTTTGCTTATAAACCATCCGCTGGATTGCCCCATCTGCGATAAAGCCGGCGAATGCCCTCTGCAGGATAATTATTATAAATATTCCGCGCGCGAAAGCCGTTACGAAGAAGAAAAATGGCATAAGCGTAAAAAAATCGACCTCGGGCCGACCATAACCCACGATGAAGAGCGCTGCATACTCTGTACGCGCTGCGTTCGCTTCATGCAGGATATCGCCCGCTCGCCGCAGCTGGTCGTTACCCGGCGCGGCTCGAAAAACACGCTGTCTACCTATCCGGGCGCGGCTTTCGATAATCCCTACAGCCTCAACACCGTAGATATATGCCCCGTCGGCGCTCTCACGTCCAAGGATTTCAGATTCAAGTGCCGCGCCTGGTATCTTAAAAGCTCCAGGTCGGTCTGTCCGTTCTGCGCCACAGGATGCTCAACCGTCATTCAGCACGATCAAAACGTCGTGCACCGGATCCTTCCCGACAAAAACGAAAAAATAAACGGAAGTTTCATGTGCGACTACGGAAGGCTTTTCAGAAAACATATAAGTTCAGAAAACAGAATGACCGCGCCGGTAATAAAAAACAACAGAAAAGACGCGTCCTCGATTACGACCGAAGAAAGTTACGATAAAGCTTTTACTCTGATAGGCGAGCGGCTGGCGTCGGTTTTAAAAAACGACGGCGCAAAGCAGGCCGGCATATTGCTATCGCCTTATTTGAGCGTCGAAGAAGCTTACATAATATTAAAAACATTTTACGAAGCCGGTTCGAGTCATATCGCACTCATAGATTGCGGCGAAGGCATCGACGGATTCAATTTCAGCGACGATTACTTGATTTCAAAAGACAAATCGCCCAATAAAACCGGGATACTCGAACTTGCAAAAAAGATGGGCATTAATTTTATAAAACCTGAAGCGCTCGCATCCGCCGCAGGAACCAAAAAGGTCAGGGCCCTTGTATTCGCCGGACCGCCTTTCGGCATGAGCGAATATTACGAAAAAAATAAGGCCGAATTGGATTCCGCCGACTTCATATTATCGCTTTGCTCGCATTTCCAGGCTCCGGCATCGCGCTCCGACGCGGCCATGCCTTTTTCGCTCTGGTGCGAATCGGAAGGGCATTTCGTAAATAAGCGGAATATGGTGCGGCATTACTGCGCCGCCGTATGTTCCCCCGCAAAGGATGCGCCCGATAACATACAGGTATTATGCAGGCTCGCCTCGCTGTTTAAAGTAAAAATGGATTACAGGTCCCCGGTGGAAGTTTATAACGACATTAAAAACCAAATGCACCTATTCGAATAAAAAGGGCCGGTCAGATATTTATGTTTTTAGAGCCTTATATTTCTACATACGTTTTTAAAACGCTTTATTTGCCGATTATGATAAAAGTGGTTCTGGCGGTGGCATTTCCGCTCGTCGTACTTTCGGCTATCCCGATACTGGTATGGATGGAAAGGCGCGGCGCGGGACTGATCCAGGACAGAATGGGCCCGAACCGCTCGAATATAGCCGGTTACAACCTGTTCGGCCTTCTCCACCCGCTCAACGACGCCATAAAAATGGTAATGAAAGAAACGCTTACGCCGGCCCGTGCCAAGGTTTTATTTTATTACCTTGCTCCCGCGCTCGTAGTTATACCGGCGATCATGGCATTCGCCGTGATACCCGTAGCGGCCCCCGTAGAGATCGAGGGGGTTAAAATCCCCTTCCAGGTTGCCACCATAGATCCGGGGCTGCTTTACATTTTCGCGATCTCTTCTCTCGGAGTTTACGGAATAATGATGGCCGGCTGGGCTTCCGGAAATAAATTCTCGATGCTCGGCGGCGTGCGCGCGGCTTCACAGATGTTAAGCTACGAAGTGGTGCTCGGCATATCGCTGGTTTCGCTTTTCATGATATATTCCGACTGCGAACCGGCGGCCATAGTAGAAGCGCAGGGCGCGCTGATGTTCGGTTTCATTCCCAAATGGGGAATCATTTTATCGCCGGTGGCGTTTTTCATATTTATAACCGCGGCGTTCGCCGAATGCAACCGCACTCCGTTCGACCTTCCCGAAGCCGATTCCGAAATAGTCGCCGGTCACCACCTCGAATACGGCGGAATGAAATTCGCCATGTTCATGATGTCCGAATATCTTTCCATAATAACGATGTCCGCCATAGTGACTACGATGTTTTTCGGCGGCTATCAGATTCCTTTTCTTCCCACCGAAAAGCTCCACTATCTCGCCGGGCCTTTTATATCGCCGTTTCTTCAAATCGGCGCTTTTTCGGTTAAAACGCTGTTTTTTATATGGCTGTATATATGGGCGCGCTGGACGCTTCCGCGCTTCCGCTACGATCAGGTAATGAAATTATGCTATCTCCGTCTTTTTCCGCTGGCGCTGGCTAATATTTTCATAACGGGCCTGATCATACTTTTATTTAAGCTTTAACGAATTTCTGGATGGTGAAAAATGCCGGGCGACAAAAATAAAAAGGGCATAAGAAATATATTAAGGGACAACGAGTTCATTGATAAAAACAAGCCGCTCACTTTCTGGGAAAGGCTTTACTTCATCGAAATAATAAAAGGCCTCGCCGTCACGATAAGGCATTTTCTTCACAACCTTTTT
>JAKPTH010000663.1 GCA_029571125.1 bacterium | reverse complement strand
TTTTTTCAAGCGAATAATCGAGCGCGGCCAGTAATAGCGTCTCCGGCTTGCTCTTCGCGGCGAAGTAAGACCCGTCGTGCCAGACGTCGTATAAACGCATCGGCGGATAAGAAAGCAGGAAGCCTCCGTACTCGCAGCGGGAAATTCCCGGCCCTACGATCTTATCGCCGGGCACGCTCGAATAAAAAGCCATATCCGATTCCTGGCCGTGCTCGCCGAGCCAGGTCATTTTATAAGGATACTTTTCGCGCCCGCCGCCCGGCTGCGAATCCTCGTCGAAGATCATCACCACGCATCCGGCGGCGCCGTGAACGTTGCGGCCGATCCTGACATATATGCGCCCGTCCACATGATAATTTCTTATGGTTTCGCGCATATCCACGCCGTCCATAAGCGATGTTGAAAAAGGCTCTATCCTTGACTGCTCGTCATTTAGAACGGCCTTCGCTTTTTTTCTGAGATAATTGCCGAAATTTTCGATAATTATGTCTTCCGGCGGGTAAGAGCAGATCGAATCCTCATTTTCATTCCACTCCCGGAGCCATTCGCCGGGCCTTTCTTCTTTTTTCCTTTTTTTGAGATAAGGCGCGAACATCTGCTTGACCGACTTGAGCTTGCGGTGGAACCTTACAAGCTTCCCGTCGATTTTCATATCGTTAAGGCCCAGCTCGAGCGTTACGAATTTATGCGAATCGTCCATCCACGGATATTCGACGGCCTCCTCGAAGGCTTCGTAAGCGTAATTATCGTCCACGCAGGAACGCGCCGCCATTATGAGATCGTAAAGCCGCGCCGCCAGCATGCCTTTTATCTTAATATAATTGGAAAGGAATTTCAGCATCGTGTTAAAATATACGGGGCTGATTTCAGCGTCCGAATTTTTTTGGTGCCTTACGGCGGCCAGCTTTAAAAGTTTCAAATTAAGCGTCGCGCGGTCGAGCTTTTGCGTTGAATCGAGATTAAAAATCCCCTCCAGCTCGTTGCGCTTGAACTCATATTCGCTCTCCGTGATTTTGGATTTTTCAACCGCCGGACCTGCCTTCGAAGGCCGGGCGCCATGTTCGTCCGCGGCGGAACCGTTAAGTATCAAAGAGTCCTTCGCCGTAAAATCCACTTTTAATATATTATCCGGCGTTTTATTTTCGGACGGTTCGACGCCGCAAGAAGCTTCGCCGCTAAGCGGCGGAGGATCGTTAAGACGTTCGAAATGTTTTATAGCGAAAGGCATTTCGCTCAAAACGCTTTCATGGGAGCTGCCGGCGAGATTAGCCAGATAGACCCTGCCGATTTTTTTATTATAGAAAGGAATTGCGTTATCATAATCGAGCATCCTGAAAATAGCCGGGTAATGATACAGGCCGCATACGAACAATATCTTCGAATGCTTCGCCGCGAGCGCCTGAAGGCCGGCCGCCATATACTGTTCGCGCATCAGGTCCTCGTGCTCGCGTGCGTTCAAAGCAAGCCCTTCGCAGGCGGAGTAATAACGCGAGCAGTAATTGACGAGCCCCGCGCCGTAAATCGAATAGGAATCGGGAAACGCGTCCGAGTGAGGACGGTAGTCGTCGATAAAGCGGTCTACGAAATGAATGTCCGGCTGGCGGCCGTTCTTTAAAAAAGCCCTTCCGGCCACGCTCATAGCGTCCTGAGGCTCGATCAGATGATAGATAAGCGACCCGGCGGCTTCGACGCATACCGCCGAAATATAAGGAAGCCTTTCGAGCCCCTCGCAGTATTGCTTTTTCATAAAGTCCGGAAGCTCGAGTGCCACGGCGTCGAACTGAATGGAATCTATTATTTTTTTCGCCGCCATGCCGAATTCGAGGCTGCCGTGAAGCGACGGTAAAAAATAAATATTATTTTTAACGAGAAATTCGGACCTTACGTATTCTTCTATATCTATATAAGCTTTTCCAGAGCAGTTAATCATCGCGCGCCATCAATAAATTCATTTAACCTTTAAGCTAAGATCTGCAATAAATAAGGCCGTCTATGCCTATAACCATTTTAATGGCCTCTTTTAATGCGGCGTTGAGCTCGTCGCCGGATTTGAACTGGCTTTTATCCAGTATGGCCGTTTTATATCCGGAGTTGATAATTTTCAGGGCGTAACGGCCTATATTTATGCCGTCGCGGACCGTGTATCGTTCGTCGGCCGCATGCGAGCGCTGAAGGAAATCGACGATATATTCAAGAGCCGCTTCCGGGGCCGCTCCCAGATTATAGCGAAGGATAAGCATCTCCTCGTCCCTGTCCGGAAAGTCTATATATATCTGAGGCTGGAGCCTGGAATGAATATATTCCGGCAGTTCGTAAGTCGACGCGTCTTCGTTCATCGTGACGCAAACCCGGAAATTCGGATGGGCGTTTATCTTGATTCCGGCTATTATGGATTCCACGTAGCGTCTGGTATCAAGAAGAGGCGCCAGAGAGGCCCAGGCTTTTTCGCTCATGCGGTTGCCTTCGTCGATTATGCAGATTCCGCCTTTCAGCATGGCGCTGACCAGGGGCGAAGCCACGTACTGTATTGAATTTCCCTCGCCGATTACCGGCGTTATGATAAGATCCTCCGGCCGCGTGTCCATGGTGGCCTGGAA
>JAKPTH010000649.1 GCA_029571125.1 bacterium | reverse complement strand
CTTATAATATTTTTTTTATTATTCGTCAGTTCGAGTCCGCTTCGCGGCCTCGAAACGGTCGCGTTCAGCCGCTGTAAGCAGCTTCGAAAACAAAGGCGCACTTCATCCCCCGGCCATCCGACTCGACCTCAAACACCTTATAACCCATCGGCATACTGTTTCAGCGCCCCATTAAACGTTAAGTATTCGCTTTTATACCTCACATAATCCTTCTGGACCTCTTCCACTACCTTCTTCTCCGTTTTTTCGTTGAGCGCGATATCGTCGTTGCCGCCCGGCCACTGCGGCGAAGATATAAATAATTATCAAAGGCTTCGCCGCTCAATAATTTCGAGATTCTTTTATGTAAAGAGTCGCTTTTCATAAATTACATTTGGTCCTTTCGGGGGGATTAACATTTATTATCCACTGTTATCAATAGTTTTAACAATTAATTGTTAAAAATCACATTTATCTAAAAACACAAAAAAATAATTGTTAAAAATCACATTTAATTGTTAAAAATACATTTAATCAGATATAGTAATAAGAACTACGGCCCTGTTTAGATATTTTTACGCCGTCATTTTCGAGTTCTTTCATGAGCTTAATGACCTGGAAACGGTCTTTTCCGGTTATCTGGCGAACCTGTGCGTTGGTTAAAGGCCCTTTTTTTAATATGGCAAGTATCCTGACTTTTATACTTTCGTCATCAAGTTTCATGTCGCGGTGATAATCAGACGAGTCTAACAATTCATTATAAACGGGCTTCGAAAGCATATATATCTTTCTTTTACCGTCGCCGGATTCAAGTATTCTCAAATCATTTTCCATATATCCGAGAATTTCTTTTGCGGACTCGATCGAGCGCTGGCATACGCGAGCCGTCGTCCTGTAATCCATTTCACGATGTCGGAGAAGATAATGAATGATTATGAGGTGATCGATATCAAAATCCATTCCACGCTCATAAGACCTCTTAAGAAAATCTTTGACCTGCGGCTTCAATTCAGAAGAATTGATCGTCAATTCAATAAAATTGCCGACTTCTCTATATTGAGGCGGTTCTTTCCCCTCCTCGAGAAGCGACCTGTAAATTCGAGGCACTCCGAGATTTGATCGGTTAACAAGCCGTATCTTATCCAATATATCAGCCAGCAGACTATTTCTTGCCACCGGCGGATGATGGAGAATGTTATCAGGAGTGATGCCGCCGATAAAGTTACCGGGGTTGGTCAACTCGATCCGATTTTTATATAATTTTACCATTACCCTTCCCGTAATTTTAAAATCTCTATGCAAGAAAGCGTTCAGGATAGCCTCGCGGATGGCGGATTCGGGATAAGTTTTATACTCGTAGTGATAAAGTCCTGATTTAACAGTTGTTATATGGTTTTCCGTCATTATATGCTTTTCGATTTCTGAAACTGCTATCGGGATAGGGTCATTGCCGCCGTCTTTAACGATATAGTCCGTAGAGTCTTTCATTCTTCGGTATTCCCAGCCATAATCAGGTACATATTTTTTCAGGGCGTCCTTTCCGCCGAAAACGAGAAGACCGCCTAAAGTGAATTTGGCGTTTTTAAGAGCTCCTATCGAAGCAAGAAAATCCGCATCGGATTTTTTAATGAGGTCCGGGGACGCTTTTTCTTTTTTCATTATCTCACGGACTTTTTCAAGCGCAGCCAAAGAAACGAGCCTTTCCCATTTATCGTCGATTATTTCAGCGGTAACATCGAAATTACCCGATCTGGAAAACACTTCACGTCGCATCGAGCCGGTGAGCGGAACGCATTCTTTGCCGATGCGGATGGTGGCTTCGCCGCTGGTTTCAGTATAAGGCGCCATACCGGGAAATACATTCATAAAAAGCAGTCTCGCCGGGATGCAGGATATTTCGACCCACTCAAAATAAGGGGTAATTTTAGGATCGGTACGGCTGTAAACGGCTTCCTGAAGTTTAGTTACTTCCGCTTCGCGCGGCACTCCTGATATGGCGTTTTTTCGTCCAACAGCCTTGTCTTTGACTCCAAACACGACGGTTCCGCCGCCACCGTTAGCCATACAGACTGCGTATTTAACGACTTTATCAACCATGTCTTTCATGCTCCGGCCGGTCCATTCCTTAAAATCAAGGTCTTGCCCTTCGAAATGATCGGCGGAATGACGATCGAGCATATCAATAATTTTTAATATTTCATCTTTTGATTTCATAATAAAACACCTTAACGATAATTTTATAGCCAATACATCGATTTAATTATATTCGATTTGCCTGCTAAATACAATAAAAATAATCAAAAAACAGTAAATCGGTCAGACACCGTCTGACTTATTTGATAGAAATATAATTTTAGCCTGATTTTTCATAGTCCCTTCAAGCCGCCGGCGAAATCTAACTGCACCCAATTAAAAGTACTGTCAATCATCATTTTTCAATCTCGAAGACACTTTCATCCGCGTCGACAAATTCGAGCAGGTTGTCGGGGCCGCCCAGGAGCCGCTCGGCATTTTCTGACGGAAGCTGTTCGACTCCCTTGAGTTTTTTCTCTATGGCGCGCGTTCTGACTCCGGCGGTTCTTATAACATTGCTGGCCTCTTCAAGTTTTTTCTGAGTTTTGTCGAGCACGGCGCCGAATTTGCCGAACTCAGTCTTGACCACGCTGAGCAATTCCCAAACCTCGCTGGAGCGCTTTTCGATGACAAGCGTCTTAAACCCTATCTGCAAGCTGTTTAGAAGGGCCGACAGAGTCGTAGGGCCTGTTATTATTACATTGTAATCGCGCTGAAGGCTTTCAAACAATCCTTCAATTCTTAGCACTTCGGCATAGAGCCCTTCGAACGGCAGGAACATTATTCCAAAATCCGTCGTATTGGGCGGATCGATATATTTTTCACGAATGTCCTTGGCGCAAGATTTTATCGAGTGGGCGAGCATTTTTCTTTTTTCGTTGACCGCATCCAGATCGCCCTGCTCATATGCTTCTGTAAGAGCTATGTAGTTTTCAGTAGGAAATTTAGCGTCGATCGGAAGCCACAAAGGTTTTTTATCATCTTTTCCAGGAAGTTTTACCGCGAATTCAACAAGTGTCTGGCTGTCATGCTTCGTTTTGACATTTCTGCCGAACTGCTCGTTAGTCAGTAATTGTTCAAGGATATTTTCAAGCTGATATTCGCCCAATACGCCTCTATTTTTAACGTTGCTTAATACCTTTTTAAGGTCGCCCACGCCAGCCGCAAGGTTCTGCATCTCGCCGAGGCCTTTGTGAACAAGTTCGAGCCTTTCGCTGACGATCTTGAAAGAATCGCCGAGCCGCTGCTCGAGTGTCTTATGAAGCTTTTCGTCGACGGTCTGTCTTATTATTTCCAGTTTGGCGTTGCTGTCGTCCTGGATGGTCTTAAGTTTCTGCTCAACCGTTTCACGCATTTTTTCAAGCCGCTGTTCGGTGACCTGAACGAGTTCGTTCTGCCTGTTGGTGAGCCCGTCGAATTTCTGCTTCTGAAGTTCGTTGAACTCATTGACTTTCGCAATAAAAGTATCTTCAAAGTTTTTAAGCGATTTAGCCAGTTCTTCACGATTGCTCTTTGCGTTCGAGTTGATTTGTTCCTGAAAATAATTCAGTTTGTCCTGAAGCGTTTTATTGGTTTTTTCATTATTTGATTCGTTAGATAACCTCATGGCCTCTAGTTTTGCTTCAGTAGTTTTAGATAGTTCAGCTTGCTTTGATGCCAATTCTTCGAATTTTTGTTTCTGTAGTTCATTAAATCCATTAACGCTTAAAGTAAAACTTTCCTCGAATGATTTTAACGATTTGCTCAACTCTTCGCGGTTGTTTTGAGCGTTCGTATTCATCTGCTCCTGGAAATAATTGAGCTTCTCCTGTATTGTATTGGTCATCTTGATATGATGCGCTTCGTTGGTCTCACGGATTTTTTCGATCTTCTGATCCGTAACTTTGATCATTTCGTCCTGCTTTAAAACAAGCGACTCGAATTTTTTAGCCTGAGTCTCGTTGACCTCTTTGAAATTGGCCGAAAGCCTGTCCTCGAAAGATTTAAGCGACTTGCTCAAATCCTCTCTTGTCGCCCTTAAATTCGTCGTCAGCTGATCGTTGAAAAGATTAAGCCTTTCCTGAACGCTATGAGCCATTTTTTCGATCTTATCTTCGTTGGATTTAGTAAGATTATTCAACTGAGTTGAAAAACCTTCAAACTGGCTCTTCTGGAATTCAGACATTTCGGCAATTCTCTTCAGAATGGAGTCCTCGAAGTTTTTAAAAGACGCACCCAGCTCCCCTCGCAGGTCCTTGAAATTTTTCGAGTTCTCTTCGCGGTTCCTGGAGAATTCATCCTTCATCACGGCTTCGATCTTTTGAAGATTCTTATCGAAATTCTGTACTTCGTTCTTGATCTCGTTCAGAAAAGACTCGCTGCTGCGGCTGAAGATTTTATAAGTGAACCATAAATTGATGATAACGAAAATTACCAATAAAACCGATAACGCTATAAAAATTGGCTCCATGTTATGCTCCCCCATTATAATATTTTTACAAATTTATTCAAATGAAATTTCCCGAGAAATTCAATCAATTCAGGCTCGATCCCGGAATATATTTCATCGATCTGCATTGACGCGGGTAATAATTCAAAGAATTGCGATTTTCCGGCTATCATTGAAAAATTTTCAAGGTTAGCTGCTATCAATCGTTTTATAAACAATTCATCGAACTCAACCGGCTCTATTTTTTTATTCAGCAAAATTCTTATTGGATCATAACCTTCAACTTCATCCTGAGAGCAGGCTATAATATAGTTGCCGATTGTGCCGGCAAAAGTATAATAAATATAATTTTTATCGTGGAGTAATCTATATTTAACTACCAGTTTTTTATGGGGCTTGAACGTATTTAAAATTTGTTCGATAGACTCTTTGGTCGTATAGTCTATGTCGGTTTTCGCATATATCGATTCAAGAGAAGTTTTTAGCGAATTATTGCATACGCTGAAACTCGTAGGAACACCCTGCGAATTATAACTTATATTCACAGGCTCCCGCGAACTGCCTGTCGGTTCGACCTTTGCCGCAATATTTTGCATGATCCGCCGGCTGCTTATTACGGCGTATTTTTTGCCGCCAATCCTTATTACCGCCCCCGGTTTTATCTTTTTTTCGTTACCTTCCAGCGGAACTTCGGCGATTTTTCTGTTATCCGATCCGACGATCATTATTTTTCCGATACCGCCGGAGGCCATGTTGCCATATATCTCGCGGCGCGCGATCTTGCCAAACATCCAGTCTGACATGCAGTATTTATCAATATGACTCAGCGGCTTCGAAATTATATTTATGAAGCTGAGGTGCCTTATTATCTCAGATATAGTACATTTATCATGATTCAATTCGGACGCCAATTCGCGAAAATCCTCAGGCAAAAAGAAGCCGCAGCTTTTTGAACATGAAAATATCTGCTGCACTATGACGCTGTAAAAAACGGTTTGTGTAATATGCTCGAATTCATTATTATAAAACAATTCGAGTATTCCGATAAATTTCACCAGATCATTATTGACGATGTCTTCATGGAAATCTCTTATAATGCCAAGAGCGAAAATAGTTTTTTTTCTTCTGTTGCCACGGCCTATTTTCTGAATGAAAGAACTTATATTTCCGGGCGCGCCGTATAAAATAACGGCGTCGATGTCGCCTATGTCTATTCCAAGTTCAAGC
>JAKPTH010000623.1 GCA_029571125.1 bacterium | reverse complement strand
AGATCGTCTATATGGGTCATGCG
This sequence comes from bacterium, assembly GCA_029571125.1. Classification (GTDB taxonomy): domain Bacteria; phylum Muiribacteriota; class UBA9980; order UBA9980; family UBA9980; genus UBA9980. The sequence goes on along the minus strand of JAKPTH010000623.1, from coordinate 7,569 downwards.
GGACAGCAGGATCATCATTTCGCCGTACTTGCGCCCCTCTTCCCTGTGCAGCGAAGCGGCGCGCCTGGCGATGAAATCGAACTGGCCGGCGTCGAACTCTTCCTCGCAATGTTCGTTTTGCGCCTCGGCGCCAGCGGATTCCGCGGGTTCGGATTCGGCGCTTTCGTCGCCGCAGGCTTGTCCGGACGGCGTTTCATCAGGCGTCGCGCTTTTTCGATTGATTACGGGCAAAATTCCTATCTCCACGGCGGTTTCCCTGTTTTCGGCTCCGGCCGAAAGAGCGTTCAGCGGGCAATATTTAAAATCCGAAAAAGGATGGCCGGTTTCGAAATTCAAAAACTCGAAAAATCCGTTTATAAATTTAAGCACGTTGGCCGAAGAGCGGTAATTATCGTTTAGAACGACCGCGAGGCCGCCTCTATTGGTTATCATCCGTTCGAATTTTGAAAATAGCGAACAGTTGGCGTTTCTGAAACGGTATATGGACTGCATGCCGTCTCCCACGATGCTTAGCGCGGCGCGCCCCTTTATCTTTTCGATTATTTTAGCCTGCAGGTCGTTGGTGTCCTGGAATTCATCTATTAGTATATGCGAATATTGCCCTGCTATCGACCGGTTTATGTCGTCTCTGGAAACGGCTTCCAGCGCGAGGTTTTCGATGTCGTTGAAATCCAGGAGGTTCATGTCTTTTTTCAGGCGCTCGTAGCGCTCGCGGCACCGGTCGAATATGCCGCAGAGCCCTTCTACGAAATCGTATTCCATCGTAGTCAGCGACGCCTCTTCGGCAGTTTTTTTTCCGTCGCCGAAATGGCTTTTGGCTATCTTAGAAGCGAGCCGGAGGGCGTCTTTGAGGCCGGTAAGGCGTTCGCCGGCGGCCTCTTTTGGATAACGCGGATTTTTATATTCACGGGCCAGGTAAGCGAAAAAATCGTCGCGGTCTTTTTCGCTCCCGCGGCGGGCGTTTTCGAAGAGCCCGAGAAGCCCTTCGGCTTTTTCTTTAGTGGCTTTTGCCAGGCCCGGCGCTAATTCGCTTAAATATTCCATGGCCTTTATGAACGGCGTAAAATTCATGAGAGCCGTCAATTCGATATTTTTGACATCGCGGCTGATTTCGGCGATCCTTTTGCGGACGGCGCTTTCGAATTCTTCCCTGGATGAAAAACGGAAAAGAGGCCTGCTTATATAGACCGCCCTGGACAATATCGCGGCGAAAAGCCCGTGGATTTTATCTTTTTTTCTGTAAAACGAATAAAAATCGTCGAAAATGTCCAGCGCGCCTTCGCGGCCGCCCGCCGTGAAAAGTGAGTCCAGAACGCCGAAAACGGCTTTGCGGAATAAAATGTCCGACTGGCCGCCGGCGGCCGGGGTGAAATCGGGCGCGATGGAAAGAAGGAAAGCGTAGCGCCTGAGTATTTTGGTGAAAAAAGCGTCCAGCGTGAGTATTTCGAGCTCGTTCAGCCTTTCGGCAGCCTGGCTGAGATATGAGCGGAAACCTTCGTCGCCGCAATTTTTTATTTCGGTTTCAAACCTGGCGAGCATCCTTTCAGAAAGTTCGGCCGCGGCTTTATTCGTAAAACTTATGCACAGGATGCGCCCGAGGATTCCATAATCCTGTTCGGCTGCGGCGGCATTGTAATTACGGCATATTATGGCGAATATTTTTTCGGTGATGGTCCTGGTTTTTCCCGAACCGGCGCCGGCTTTTATGGATACGTCTCTACCCGCTTCGAGCGCGGCCGCCTGCTTTGGACTAAGGCCTGAATTGAGCGTGGCGTATTGCATTTATATGCGTCTCCTGTTGGTGATTTCGCCGCCGGATTTTCTCAGCTTTGCCGCCTCTTCCGCCGCCGCCCGGGGATTGCGGTGGCAGATGCCATTGAATTCGCAGAATTCGCAGCTGTGGTTTTCGAGAAGCGAAGCGTGGAAATCGCCGGCCGCCGTTTTACTTATGAAATTTTCTATTACCGCGGGAGTTTCTTCTATAAGCCGTCGAAAATCGTCGCTCGCGCGCTGGCCGACTTTCAGTTTGAAGCCGTCCGGCCGGTTTTCGGCCCCGACGGTTTCGGCGTCGCGCCGGTCGCCTTCCGGTTCCGCTTTCTTTTTTTTCCCGCCGTCCGCCCTGAATGATTTTGATATAAAGACGCTTTTTTCGGGCTTTAAATCCTTATTCAGCTTCGATATGGAGGTGTAAATGAAACACGTTCCCGCGGCCGATTTTGCTTTTTCGCCCAGGGCTTCGCCGGTAGCTTTTATGGATTCGTTGAATTTCTTTTCGAAAAAATAAAGATAAAACGGCGCCTGAATTTTTTGGAAAGATCTTATTTCGGAAGGCGCCGGCGTAGCGCCTGTTTTATAATCGACTATGACGAAGTAAATCGCGGGGCCGTCCGTTTCGTCCACAACGCAGACGTCGATTCTGTCGCACTTGGCGCTAAGCTTCACCCGCCTGCCTGCGGCCTGAAATTCTTCTTTCAGGCCGTATTCGACCGCCGCGGGAGAGAGAAAAAAATCCTGGCGGGTTAAAAATTCGAGATAGTCGTCCAGAAAATTTTTGAAAAATCCCCTTATGCCGCCGACGATCTTCGATTTTGTCTCGCTTCTTTCATATCCGCTGAGCGCGTTGAAATACTGGAGCATTTTAATTTCACGGTAAGCTTTTCCGAACTTTTTTTCAAGGCCGCCGTCCGCCATGGCGGAGCATCCTGCGTCAAAAAGCAGCCGTTCGAGCGCTTCGCCGGCCGCCGGCCTTTCTTCGCCGGACGATTCATAGTAGCCCTTGAGGGCTGCTTTTACAGCCGCGGAGCCGAAAAATCTTTCGAGCGTGTCGTGTATTATGCGGCCTTCTTCGAGAGGATCGAGTTCTCCGCTGTAAGGCGTTGCGGTTTTCAATCCCAGGCATTTTGCGAAGAAATATCTGGCCGGGCAGAAGTAAAATGTTTCGATGGCGGTCGGGCTGACGCGCAGCGAACCGCTCCCGTCGCCGAGATGGGCCAGGAGTTTTTCGGAGGCTATTTTAGAGCAGTCGAGTATATTTTCGCTTTTTAACGAGGAAAGCCTTTCGGCGGAAATTTTTTTTGAAAACCGCGCGTCGCGGATATCGCGCGCCAGCTTTTCGTGATCCGTATCGGGCCCGCCGGAAAATTCCCTCGAACATGCGGATTCTACTATATCGTTATAGGAAAGTGCTTCATTATTTTTTTCGTAAATCGCCGCGTTTTCCAATTCGTCGAAAAATCTCGATCGGATGAATTTTCTGCCGAGCTGGCCGCGCGGCGCGCTTATAAAAACGCCTTTCGCCGCCGAGGCGGCGAGCTGGTGAAAAAGGCCGGCGTCGGAGCGGTGGCGCGGCGGATGCTTGTGAAGCCCCAGAAGCTCGCGGTCCGCCGGATCGAAGAAGAATGAATTTTCCCGGCCGTATTGAGGCAAAGAGCCTTCGACCGCTCCGGCGATAAAAAGGTAATCATATTCGAAAAGGTTGATATTCGGCTTCGAGTGGATTATGACCGCGTCGCGGAGGTCTTCGCCGATTTTTTCGCGGTCGAAGGACGCCGGAACGAAAAGCCTGTCGATAAAGTCGCGCAGCAGAGTAAGGCCCTCTTTTGCGCTCAGCTTTTCGTCCGCTCCGGCCGCGGCGGCATGACGGCATTTTCCGCGGAGCCTGTCCATGACGAAATAAAAGAGCTCGTTTTCGCGCGCGGAAGAAATAAAGAACTCCGCCGTCTTTAAGAAAGAGGCGAAGCGTTCATAATATTCGGCCAGGCTGCAATTTCCGGATTCGGTTATCCCGGCCGCGGCGGACTTGAATTTTTTCAGGCGGCCGTAAAAATCTTTTAAAATAAGGGCGTGCCCGGGGCTGGATTCGAATTCGCATTCCAGGGCCGCGGCGGCGGCTTCTTCGCCGAACTCGATTCCCGGCTCGAAAATCCTGGTTATGGCCAGGATATTTTTCATGAGGCGCGCGGCCGATTTTATTTTTTTTAATTCGGCGAATCCGGCGAAGGCGAAGTTGCGGAAAAGCGCCATAAACGAGTCGGAATCCGGATTGATAAGAAAATCCAGCGCAGCAGTTAGTTTTCTTACAATGCTGAATTCGGCCGCTTTTTTTCCTTCGTTGGTCTGGAAACGCAGCCCGTATCTGGAAAACGCCGTCTCCATGAATTTGCGGCTGCCTGTAAAATTCGGCATGAATATAGCTATACTGGAAAGGCCGGCGCCGCGCTTTAAATTGAGCTCGCATACGGTTCTGGCGATACGTTCGGCTTCTTCGGCCTGATCCGCGCATTCTATTTCGCTAATGTAGCCGCGTTCCACGGCCTTAGTTTTAAGCGTACCGCCGAGAGTTTCACATATTACGGCCGGGGTTTTGCGCTCTTCTTCGATGATTTTTTTTTCCGCCGTTATTTCTACGCCCATGCTGCGGCAGCGTTCTACGGCCTGCTCGAACGCGAGCGCCTGAGGGCTTATGCCGCAGAATGTTTTTTCGGTTATGACCGAGGCGCTCCTGGCCGCCGCGAGCGCGACAGCGAAAAGGTCGGTTTCGATAGGCGAAAGCCTTTCGAGCCCGTCAAAAACAACCAGATCGTAAGAGCCTTTTATGCGCTCGTAAAATTCATTGCTTCCGAAGAGATTTCTCACTCTGTCGTGGTAATCGACGAAGTGATTTTTCGAAAGGATTTTTTCATAATGGCTGTAAAGCTCGAGAAAGCGGATGCATTTAAAACTGAGGCTTTTGCCCGGCGGAATGTTTTTAAGGATATTTTTAATATTGATTTTATTCGACTTCAACTCGCTGACCGCCTCGTTAAGGTTTTCGATCATGGCCAGGTCGATATTGAATTCGCGGCGGTTTTGTGCGAGCGTCTTAAGAAGGAGCGCGCTTTTTTGTTCATAATTTATATAAAATCCGGAGTTTTCGAAATCGGCGGAAACGTAGCTTTCGATGAACGCGTTAAAAGAAAGGCATTTTAATCCTGAAGGGATTTTTCCTTCGCGCGCGGCGGCGGCAATGCCGGCGAAGCGCTCGGCCCTGAACTGCGAGGCGCTAAGCACCAGCGCGCTCATTTGATTGCCCGGAAATCTTTGCAGGATGGATGCGAACGCCAGAACCGGCTTATCGCAATATATAAGATCTACGTATTTGTTTATGTGCACTTGCGGCCTTTTTCATTAGTTGATCAGTCCAGAGCCAACGTCTCGACGGAGTCATTATACATAATTAACGTTATAATTTCAAGCGCAAAAAGCTATAAGTTTTAAAAATTGCGCCGAAAATTAAATGATCCGGTTGCGATCTGTTACCTGCAAAAAATAGCGCCCGTAAAAGGCGGGCAAAATGTTCACAAAAAATATTGACAAATCGTAATTTTAGGTGTATAATCCTTCTTGATTTCCAATTTTTATTTTATTTGGAGGTGTTTTTTTATCAGTAACGTTCAGCAAATGCCGAGAGTGAACGAAAAGATACGCGTTCGTGAAGTCAGGCTTATCGACCATGAAGGGAAGCAACTTGGAGTAAAACCGATCGACGAGGCCATGGGGCTCGCGCGTTCGGTCGGGATGGACCTGGTGGAAGTATCGCCCAGCGCGACTCCTCCGGTTTGTAAAGTCATGGATTTCGGTAAATACAAGTACGAGCTTAACAAGAAGAGCAAAGAAAACAAGAAAAAGCAGAGAACCGTCGTTACCAAAGAAATTAAGCTCAGGCCCAAGATAGACGATCACGATTTCGACACGAAGGCTAAACATGCCAAGACTTTTCTCGAAGAAGGCCACCGCGTTAAAGCGATTGTCATGTTTAAAGGCCGCGAAGTAGTTTATCAGGACTTCGGCAAAAAACTTCTCGAAAGGTTAGCTCTGGCGATAACTGAATGTTGCACGGTAGAAAAAAGCTGCATAAGCGAAGGCCGCAATCTCGTTTCAATTTACGCCCCGAAGGCCGGCGTCGTGCCGAAGCCCGAGGCTAAAAAGGCCGACGGCTCCGAAGGCGCCCCGGATACCGAACCCGAAACCGTACCGGTTGAAACGGTCGAAGTAAAATAGCGGTCCCAAAGCTCTTTAAATATTTTTTAATGTGAATTACGGACAAACGTTTAAATTAAAAGCTTATTTTTAATGCTTTTGTTTTATTATTATAACAAAATAAAAAAAACGACCAGAAGGAGGAAAAGTCAATGCCCAAAGCTAAAACACACAGCGGTGCCAAAAAACGTTTCAACGTTACCGGTGGCGGCAAAATTAAGCGTTCATGCGCTTATATAGGCCATAAGCTGACGACATCGAAGACGCGCAAACAAAAAAACAGGCTCCACGAAGCGACATACGTTACGCAGAAATCTGAATTGCGCACAGTAAAAAGACTGTTAAACCTGGCATAACCATAAGATAAAACTTACATAGTGCTTAAGCTAAAATAGCAGGAGGAATTAAAAGTGAGAATCAAATGTGGAAAAAACACTCATAAATACCATAAAAAGATACTGCACATGGCGCAGGGTTTTTTCGGTTCGAGACGCCGCACTTACAAACAGGCTCATATGGCCGTTATTAAAGCGCACGTTTATTCGTATCGCGATAGACGCGCCAGAAGAAGAGAATTCAGGTCGCTGTGGATCACCAGGATCAACGCCGCCACCCGCGAACACGGCCTCTCTTATTCGAAATTCGTAAGCGGCCTCAAAAAGGCCAACGTCTGCCTTGACAGAAAAGTGCTCGCTGAAATAGCGTTTTCAGATAACGGCACCTTCAAAGCGATAGTTGAAAAAGCAAAAACCGCGTTAGCGGCTAAATAGTTTGAAAAAAGAAGTGGGCACATCAAAAAGGTTGTCCCACTACTTTAATTGTTAATCGAATTAAAAACAGTATGCAGTGCGTTAATTCGGTTATTTTTTTAAAACGGGCCTCTTATCGAGTATGTACTAAACCAGTATCATTAACCACACTCGTGTTTCAAACAAGGAGATGTTTATTTAATGGCTAAAAAATACGTATATTTATTTTCTAAAGATAAAAACGAAGGCAACGGCACCATGAAAGACCTTCTCGGCGGAAAAGGCGCCAACCTCGCCGAAATGGCTAAAATAGGCCTTCCCGTTCCTGCCGGCATCACTATAACGACCGAATCGTGCATCGAATATTATAAAAACGGCGAAAAAGTTCCTAAAGAAGTAGAAGATCAGATGCTCGAAGGCCTTAAAGAACTCGAAAAAATCAACGGAAAAAAACTCGGCGACAAAAACGATCCGCTTCTCGTTTCCGTTCGTTCCGGCGCGAAAATGTCGATGCCCGGCATGATGGACACTATATTGAACCTCGGCCTCAACGACGAATCGGTTGAAGGACTCGCCAAGAAAACCAAAAACGAAAGATTCGCATGGGATTCATACCGCCGTTTCATAGCGATGTACGGCGATGTCGTTATGGGCGTTGAAAAAAGCCATTTCGAACACCTCATCCGCGCAATGAAGAAAAACAGAAAAGTCACCGACGACACGCAGCTCACCACCGACGATTTAAAGCAGCTCGTAAAAGAGTTCAAAGCGCTTTATAAAAAAGAATCCGGCAAAGATTTCC
>JAKPTH010000432.1 GCA_029571125.1 bacterium | reverse complement strand
CGATAAAGCCGCCTCTTGCGTAAAAAATATGATAAGATCCATACGTGACGATGTTTTCGAGCTTTCGTTCTGGGGTTTTCTGACGGGCCTTTTCGAACGCACCGCATACAGCAAGGCCGTATTCGCCAATGAAAAAGCGATAAAGGAAGTCGGCCGCAACGACATTTTAAATTATTACTCTACGCTCCGCAACAGCCCGTTCATAAGCTTCGCGGTTTCCTCGCCTGCGGCCGGAGCCGGAGAATTAATAACCGGCAATTTTAAAAGCCTCGTAAAACGCGCCGTGCCGCGAAACGCGCGGGCCGAATTTTACGGCGGCTTTGACGCGCCCGTTTTCGAGCGCGAGATAAAGTCAAGCCAGGCGCAGTGTACCATAGTTTCGGGCTCCGCAGCGCCCGCTTTCACGAGCGCCGACGGCGCCGCTTTTTCGGCAGCAAACCACATCCTATCCGATTACGCAGGCAAAAGGCTCTGGAATATAAGGGAAAACCACGGCCTCTGTTATAACATTTTTTCTGAATACATCCCTCTCGGCCTCGGCGGGGCATTTTTCTGCTACGCCAACACTTCCGCGGAAAAGCTCGAGCTTACTTCGGCCAAGATAGCCGAAGAGTTAGAGCGTTTCGCCGACGGCGGGCCGTCGCATTCGGAGCTTGACGCCGCTAAAACCCAGCTCATAAAACGGTTTGAAAATTCGGTGTCGTTCGCTTCCGCGGCGTCCAGATTGCTGGGGCAATACGTGTTTTATGAAAGATCAGGCCGCGGATATTTCGACTACCCCGGCGCCGTAAAATCCCTCACGCCAAAAATCGTGGCCGAAGTTTTCAGAAAGTACTGCGCTCCAGGCCGCCTTTCGCGCCTGAAAATACTCGCGGGCTGAACATGGTAATTAGCGGTTTATCGCGGTGAAAAAAACATTATGAAAGACTTATACATTTTAGCGCCTTTATTTATAGTCATATTATCGACCGGGCTTGGTTTTTTCGTCTACGAACGCGACACGAAAAATCCCCGCAATTACTTTTTCCTGGCGTTAATGTGCGTTTTCATCCTCATAAATTTATTTGAAATCAAGGCCGTCATGGCCGGCGATGCTTCAGGCGCGAAGCCTTATTTAATAGCCATGGCCCTGCCTTTTTTATTCCTGCCTCCGGTGGTTTTCTGTTTCGCGAACGCCTATAACAATTTTTTGAAGATAGAGCCGGAATGGCTCTACTGGCTAATCAATCTGCCGTTTTTCGTCCTGTTTCTTTCGCTGGCCAAGCTCATCGACCGTTCGGCCGTAAAAATCAGCGTCACTTCTTTCGACGGCGGGTTTGCGGCGTCTTCCGGCCCCGCGCTTTCGTTATTGGTTCCGCTTTACGCCGCGGCGGCGCTTTTTTCTTTCTGGCCGTTCGTTAAAAGCTACCGGCTAAGGGCCCTCGACGAAAGTTTCTACATGGAAATAAAATCCGTTTTTTATTCGCTTTTCGTGCCTTTCGCTTCAGCGTTTTGCGCGATGGCGTATTTTAATTTTTTTCACCCTGCCGCCTGCGGTTCGGCCTTCGTTTATCCGCTGGGCGTATTTCCGGCTGCGGTGCTTCTGTCGGATATAATGCTTACGCTTTCGATCATAAGGCATAAATCCTTCAACATCTCAATAATGTTCAACAACGCGCTTATCTATTCGGCGCTGGCGCTGGTCATTTCGAGCGTTTACGTCATCATACAAAATTTTCTGGAAAATTTTTTCCAGAGCATTTTCAAGTCCAGCTCCGATATTTACGGCGCCATTTCGGCGCTTATAGTGGCTTTTCTGTTCGAGCCGCTCAACAGGAAGCTGAACGATTTTATAAACGGCATTATAGATTTTTTCAAAGATATCAACCGCCCCATCGCAAGCGAAGCTCAAACGCCTCAGCAGCGCTCGCATTTCGCGGCCGGCGATTTAAAGGCTCTGGAAGTGGCTTATATCGTTTTCGCGTTCTGCTTTATAACCATATTCGTAGCTGCCAAGCTTCTCCCGGGCATAGCGCCAAAAGTTTCTTATATGATTTCGGCGATGTCGCTTTCCCTTTCCGCGCTTTACATACTTTATAAAATCCTTCATCTTCCCTTCAATATGATAGCCTATACGGCGATTTCCGTCTTCTTCATTTTCGTGCACATACTCTTCGTTTCGCTCACGGGCGGGGCCGGTTTCTATATAGAAGTCAGCGGAACGCTGGTTTCGCTCATATGCCTGGTTTCGGCCGCCGGCCTTATCGGTCGCATTATCGCGGTGCGCATCGACGAAATCGCCTTTTTAATACCGTTATGCCTGATAGCCGCGCTGGCAGACATCTGGTCGGTTTTTTTCGGCGTTACTTCCGAGCTGGTCACTAAAAAATCCGCGGCCTTAAATTATCTTCTCATGCGCTACCCCACGCTGAGCGCCGGCGATCTGAGACAGTATATAGGCATTTCCGACTTTCTTTTCGCCACGATACTCATGGGCGCGGCGATGAATTTCAAGCTCAACGTGAAAAAAACTTACGCCGGTTTCGCCGCGGCTTTTTTTCTGACGTTTCTGACGGTGGTTATAACCCACAGGGGAATCCCGGCGATACCCGCTATAAGCCTCGCTTTTATTATTATAAACGGGCCGCGCCTTAAAATAAAGCTGGAAGACATCAAAACCATGCTCATAGTTATAAGCGGAGCCGGCCTGGTTTTTTACCTCATTTCAATACTTCGGAGGATAATCGGCAATTGAGCGCGAACGACGTTAAAAACAAAGAACCGGAATCAAAACTTTGCGGCACCATAGAGCGCATAACGTATTTCAACGAGGAGCGCAACTACTGCGTCGCGCGCGCCAAATGCGACGGCGAAAAGGAGCTTATCACGATTGTCGGCACCTTCGCGTCCATCAACGTGGGCGAGTTCGTGGAAATGAGCGGGACGTGGCAGAGCCATAAGGAATACGGCAGGCAGTTCAAGGTCTCCGAATACGTTGTAAAGCTTCCTAACACGATAACGGGCATTAAAAAATATCTGGGCTCGGGATTGATAAGGGGCATCGGGCCGAAGATGGCGGAGCGCATCACCAATCATTTCAAAGCGGCCACCATCGAGGTGATCGAAAAAACCCCCCGCGCGCTCCTTGAAATCGACGGAATCG
>JAKPTH010000615.1 GCA_029571125.1 bacterium | reverse complement strand
AAATAGCCGTCGGCCGCAAGCGCGGCGGAATAAAAAGCCAGCAAAGCCGCCAGCGCCAGGAATATAATTTTACTCGAATTTCGGGACGTAGGTCTTTCCATAATAAATTCCCCCTTTATGACATTTTTGAATTAATATTTTCTTAAATACGCCCAAAAGGCGTTCGCTAATCTATTTCCTCGCCTGCTTGATCGTCGGCGTGCTGCGGCAACGCTATTATTTCCAGCTTTTTCATTTTGTACCTGAACGTGTCGCGGTTCAGGCCGAGGAGCCTGGCCGTATGCGACTGGTTGCCTCCGCTCATTTCGAGGGCTTTTTGTATTATCTTCTTTTCTACCGACGTAAGCAGCGAGTCTATATCTATTCCCTTTTTATCTATGCTGTAGTCCATTTCCGCAAGGAGCGAAGCGCTCAAGCTCTTTTTGTCCCGCGCGAGCGTTTCGGCCCTGGCTGCGCTCTGACCCGGCTTGAGGTGCAGGTGATCTGCGAGAATGTATTCGCTGCTTTCAAGAAGTATGGCTCTTTCTATGACGTTTTTAAGCTCTCGCACGTTGCCCGGCCAGGCATAGTTTTTCATGAGTTCGCACGCTTCGTCGGAGAGCTTTATGACTTTTTTCTTGAAAATCGAGTTGTAATGGCTTATGAAGTGGTCCGCCAGTATTATTATATCGTCGATTCTATCGCGCAGCGGCGGAATGTGTATGGGAATGACGTTGAGCCTGAAATAAAGGTCTTCGCGGAACTTGTTTTCCTTGATTTCCTTTTGAAGGTCTTTATTGGTGGCGGCTATTATCTGGGCGTCGACAGATATGTCCTTAACGCCTCCTACCCTTTTGAATACCTTGTCTTCGATTACCTTTAATAGTTTCGACTGGAGAGGCAGGCTCATTTCGCCTATTTCGTCGAGGAAAAGAGTTCCTCCGTCGGCGATTTCGACCAGGCCTTTCTTCTGCACGATGGCGTTGGTGAACGCCCCTTTTTCGTGCCCGAACAGTTCCGATTCGAGAAGCGATTCGGATATCGCGCTGCAGTTGATTTCAACGAAAGGCTTCGCCTGCCTCAAGCCTTTGTAATGTATCGAGCGCGCTATGAGGCTTTTGCCGGTGCCGGTTTCGCCGGTTATTATTACTGTGGATATGGGGATGTCGGCGAGTTTATTTATCAAATCGAATATTTTTTTCATTTCCGGATTTTCGCTGAGCATGCGTTCCTGCTGGAAGTGCTTCTGCTCTTTCTGCTTTAGAAACGTTATCTCTTTTTTCAGATCGTTGGTTTCGATTATTTTATTGATAAGGTGCTTTAGCTTTTCGAGGCTGAAAGGCTTTATCAGATAATCGAATGCGCCCAGCTTAAGAGCTTCTACGGCTGTTTCCACTTCGGCGAAAGCGGTTATCATTATTACATAAGTGTCGGGCTGCGCCTGCTTTATCTTCCTTAAAAGCTCGATTCCGGAATAGTCCGGCAGCCTTATATCAAGGACGCAAATATCTACGGCTTTTTCCTTGAATATTTTATAGCCTTCTTCGGCGAATTCATGGGAATAGACGTTAAAGCCGAGCTCTTTGAGCTCTGTTGAAAGGCTCCACCGCAGAAGTTTTTCATCGTCGACTATAAGTATATTTTTCATACGCACCTTTTTATTCTAACCGGCGTTTTCGCAAACCGGCAGCATTATGGTAAATTTAGTTTCTTTCCCTGGAGCGGAGCTTACAGTTATGTCTCCGTCCATGCTTCTGATGATTTTTTGCGACACGGCCAATCCCAGCCCCGAACCCTTATGTTTGGTAGTGAAGAAAGGCTCGAAAATTTTATGCGCTATTTCCGCGGCGACGCCGGGGCCGTTATCGATAACTTCTATCATAAGTTTTTTATTTTCGATGAATGTCCTGATTTTGATTTCGGCTCCGCAGACTCCCGCCAGCGCCTGGTAAGCGTTTATCACTACGTTCATGAATACCTGCGTGAACTGCTTTATGTCGATATTTAAAACAGGGTCGATTTCCTGCGGCATGTCGATTATTTCGGTTACCGAATCGGGATTGCCGGAAGTTTTAACGAAAACCAGAATGTTAAGGAGGGTTTCGCGGATACGGCACTTCGCCAGCTTCAGCGGCACGGGGCGGGCGTAGTTGAGCAGATTCGATATTATTTCGTCTACGCGGTTTATCTGGCCGGTCATTTCGTTTATTATTTCACGGTAAGGGTCTTCTTTGGGAAATTTCGAAGATATGACCTGGATCGCGTTTCCGATTCCGGCTATGGGGTTTCTCACCTCGTGGGCTACCGTGACAGCAAGCTGCAGCATGGATTTTAGCTTTTCATTGGACTGCTTGAGCGAATCGGTCATCTGGTTGAGTGTGTGGCCCAGTTCGCCTATCTCGTCGTAGCCTTTCAGGTCTATTTTATAATCCAGATTGCCCGCCCCGATTTCGCGGGCCGCTATTATAAGGCGGTTTATAGGGAAGGTCACGCGGCGCGTGAGATAATATGAAAACCACATCAGGCATATAAAAATAACGCAGACTATGGCTATCATATAGCTTACTATTATGCGGCTCTCCCTGGACGAATTGACCGTCATGCTGTTGATGAGCGCGTTATTTTTGATCAGCAGCTCTTCGATGTCTTTATGAAGGCTCTCGCGTTTGTTTATTAGCTTGGTCATGGGGATTTCGGCCGTGTCCCAGACGTCGAACTCGTCGTCGTAGGCCTGGTATGTGGCTTTCAGCAGCGAGTTGAAGTTTTCGCGCGAGCTGTTCAGCCTGCTGAGCGTTTTCTTTAAATCACGGTTTGAAACTGCCTTTTTAGCCTGGGCCATGAACTGCTCGACATAATTATCGAAGTCCTTATATTTTTCGACCAGGTTCTGGTCGAACATTATTTCCTTGGCTTTTTCATTATTCAAAAGGTCGTTGGATTTTATCTGAAGGCTTTCCACGAGCTTGAGAGTTTCGTTGTAGCTGCTTATTATATCGGCGTTTTTATCCAGAAGCGTTATGTTGTATATGGTAATGAGGCTTAAAAGAGTTATTAAAAAAAACATGGCCAGAACGAGAAGGCCAAGCTTCCATAGAATTTTATATTTGCTGCCGAAATTTATAATATTCATAGGCTTTAAAAGTTTCTGGCCTTTTTAATTTTTTCGTAGGCGTCCTGTATCTGCTGAAATCTTTGAGTGGCGAATTTGACGAAGTCTTCGGGAAGGCCTTTGGCTATAATGTTGTCCGGATGGTAGTCCTTGACCATTTTTTTATATGCTTCTTTGATTTTTTCTATGCTGTCGGAAGGCTGGCAGCCCAAAACCGCGTAATAAGATTCCGCGCCGGCCTTGGCAGGAGAGGCAATAGACCCTTCGCTGTGGCCGCTTTCAAAATTATCGCGCCCGCCGGATGAATTTTGTCCGGAACCGTAGCGGGTTTTATATGATTCGTATTCGTAATCGCTTATTTTAAAAATATTTTTAGCGCTTATGATAAGGCGCTCTTCGTTTGGATGAAACTCTCCGTCTGAGTAAGCGAGATGTACCAGAAGGCCGAACATGGTCATTAAAACGTTGCGCTCGTTTTTAAAAATCGAATAAAACTGAGACGCCAGCCCTTCGAACGAATAGCCGGAATCCTTTGCGGCATTGAATATTTTAATGGCCATATCGCGTTTTTCGGAAGAAAGCTGAAGGTCTTTTTTTATAAAATCGTCCACCAGCTTTATTTCTTCCCGCGAAACGATCCCGTCCGCCTTGGCCATGAGCGCCAGAAGGGA
>JAKPTH010000562.1 GCA_029571125.1 bacterium | reverse complement strand
AATGATTATGCCCGGCGATAACGTATCGATCGGCGTAGAACTCATTATGCCTATCGCTATGGAAAAAGAGCTTCGCTTCGCTATCCGCGAAGGCGGCAGAACCGTCGGCGCAGGCATCGTTTCAGAAGTTATCGACTAATTTTAAAAAAAGCTTGACAACAAGCTGATTAGTGTGATATAATTAACAGATGTTATTAAATTAAGCCTGAAGCGGCAGGAAAATGTCGTTTCAGGCTTAAGCAAACTAAAAATACGGTTTTATTAAACTAAAAAGTTAAGACAGGAGAGTTATCATGCGCGAAATTATTACACTCGAATGCACCACCTGCAAAAACAGGACATATTCGACTACAAAAAACAAACGCAAGACGACGGATCGCCTTGTGTTAAACAAATACTGCAAATACGATCGCAAGCACACCGAACACAAAGAAGCCAAATAGCATTGCCGTCTGGCGGATACTTTGCGGCGGCGCGCGGCGGCCGGCGGCTTGATAGTGCAATTTAAGCCGGCGGTCCCCATGTGCCCTTGAACGGGCGTGCGTATCGTTATTGCGATGTATAGGGCTATAGTTCAATGGTAGAATAGCGGTCTCCAAAACCGTTGATGGCGGTTCGAATCCGTCTGGCCCTGTTTCAGGTTTTTAAACATAAGATAAAAAGAATTTATTTGGTGGTGAATTGTAACAATGAGTTTAAGCGAATCAATAAAAGGCGGATACGCGAGATTAAAAGAATTTCTTGGCATCGAAGTTCCCGCTGAAATGAAAAAAGTTTCCTGGCCCAACAAACAGGGCGTTTATTCTTCGACGAAAGCCGTCGTTGTTTCCGTACTGATGATATCCGTATATATAGCGGTAGTCGATACGGTTTTCAACCGTCTGTTCGAAGTCATATTGAAAGTTAAATAGTTTTGTTTAGCGCCGTTACTCGCTATGGGGCGGTTACGGCGCCGGTTTATTTTAAGAGGAAATGGGGTGCCGCTTTAAGCAGAAAGCGACTTTTAATTATTTTTCAGTTTAGCTTTTTGTGCGATATTATATGGAAAGATCCTGGTACGTTGTTCACACTTATTCCGGGTCGGAAGACAAAGTAAAGGCTAACATACGCCAGCGTATTGAAAGCATGGGTATGAAGGACCAGATATTTACGGTCGTCGTTCCAAAAGAAAAAGTCGTTGAAATTAAAGACGGCAAGCGCGTTGAAATAGAGCGCAAAGTTTATCCCGGCTACATTTATGTAGAAATGATACTCACCGACGACTCATGGTATGTCGTGCGCAATACGCCTGGCGTTACCGGATTCATCGGTTTCGGAAACAAGCCCACCCCGCTCACTGAAAAAGACGTTCAGGGCATCATGAAGCTTCTCGGTTACGGCGAACAGAAGCCCGAAGATAAAATCACGTTTAAGGTCGGCCAGAAAGTCCGCGTTATCGAAGGCCCGTTCTCCGGTTTCAACGGCACGATCGACAGCATCAGCCCCGAAAAGCATCTTGTTAAAATCATGCTCAAGATATTCGGGCGCGACACATCGGTCGAACTGGATTTCGCCCAGATAGAAGAAGCTTAATTATTAAATCACGTTTAGTTTTAATAAAGATATAACACACACTCGGAAGGAGAATTATCATGGCTAAAAAAGTTGTTGCTTATGTTAAACTGCAATGCCCCGCCG
>JAKPTH010000554.1 GCA_029571125.1 bacterium | reverse complement strand
ACCTTTCTTTATGCGCTTTAATCGGCCTGGCGCTGGATTACGTCTTCGGCTTCAAGGTGTTTTCGCTTATCGATTATCACCTGCTGGTAAGGCTTTGTAACGCATACTTCGTGATCAATTTTTCATATATAGCCCTTGTTTTTCTGGTTTCGATATTCGCGCGTTCCGCCGAATCTACCATGGCGTTCACGATATTCGCCACTTTCGCTTTAAAACTCATCGACGCGGTGATACTGCTTTTCGGTAAAATCGACATCATCCCCATCGCCGCCGCCGAGTGGCTCGTTAAATACTCATATTTGAAATCATGCGAGGTAATCAAGTACGAAAAACTGATACGTATGGTCGATACCGGCGATTATCTTAATATGCCGCTGGCGTTCGATATGCTCCAGGTCAATATTATATATTCGATCGCGTTTTTATTTATAGGTTATCAGATATTTAAAAGAAAAGAAGAAAAAGGATAAAAGAGGGATTTTTATGCTTGACGGTTTGAAATTTTGGGGAATTTATCCGGAAAAGGTTCTTCAGTATCCTTATAACATATTTCTATGCGCTTTCGTGCTGTGGATTCTTTACCTGATCTTCAAACAGACGGTTTTCGTTTTGAGGCGCAACGAACTGGAACGCAATTTGATTAAATTTCCGGGCCTCGCCGAAGTCCGCGCGCAGATGGGCGACCTTTATTTCGACGCCGGCTATTTCAACCAGGCCAGGGTCTTTTATCTTCAATCTATCGATATGCACCCGGGGTTTCATTACGCAAGGCTTAAGCTGGCCGACATTTATTTCAGATCGGGAGAAAATGAAAAAGCGCTCGAACAGCTTAGAGAGCTTCTCAAACGCACTTCCGAGGATAAATATAAATTCGGCGTTAAAAAAACGCTTTCCAGATGGAACTTTCCGCCGGATAAAATTTCGGAATTCCTTAATTCATAAATTTGTTTTTTTTGATAAGGGAAGGCGAGGTGCCACGGCCCCTCCCTTCCCTTAAAATCCCTTCCAACCCCGAAATCGCCTGACGCTTTATGCTTGTAAAGTGCCGGCTTTTCTTCCGGGGCTTTAATTCAGGCAGTCCCTTTTCTTATATCGCTACAAATTCTTTTTTGTGTTGATTTTTCTTTTCTATTTCTGTTTTTTGCAGACGCGCGCATGCGCGCGTCTGCGCAGCAATAATGGCCTATCGTAAGTCAACATCTGGTTTTATATTACACATTTTGGTTAATCAACTTATACATAACGAAAAAATCATTCCTTAATTTGTTAAATCTTTGTTGATTAATATACTTTATAATTTATACTTTTAAAAAGTCAATGACCTGATCTGCAGCAATGAGTATTTACTCGTAAATCGCTAAACATATTTTTTTTTATGCCGATAGTTTAGGTGAGAATTCAGCTTGCGGCATAAATTATTGCCGTTCGGCTTTATATTCGGTAAGTCGACATTTTTAATTTATAAAGAAGGCGGATGAGTGGTTATGAATGCGTTGAAAAAAAAGGGCTCATTGTTGTATATTTGTATGTTGTTGCTGGCGTCTTTATTTTCGGCCGACGTTAACGCTTACGCGGACGCTTCGCTTGCCGGTCCCACGGGGCTGTTTCTGACCCCTTCGCCTGCGGTCTGTAAGCCCGGTAAATTCAGCGGCGGGCTTTACCTTCAGAGCTATTCGATCCAGAGGGCTTCAAGCTCCAGCGAACGCAGCATTATAGTGAACGGGTTGTACGGAATATCAAGGGTAGTGGAAGTAGGGTTCAGCAAATCAATGGATTCGATGCAGAGTTCTTTCGATCCGGGCCTTTCGCTTAACTTAAAATATTTATTTCCAGACAGCAAGGCGCTTAAAGTGGCCGCGGGCCTGGTTATAGAAACCGATAACAACTCCTACAGCTCGGCTTATATGGTCGCCGGCCAGGAGATCGCTTATTTCGGCCTCGGCGTTAATTTCGGCGGCCACAGGGCTTATCCAATGAATAAATCCCATTACGGCGGATATGATTTTTCGGAAATGGCGCCCAATAATTTCTTTTTTATCGCCGGCGCGAATTTCGATCTTAAAGTGGCCAACCTCACCGTCGAATATAACAGCGACACTTTCAGCTTCGGCTTCAGAGTGCCTACCGTCGACGGCTACAGCGTTAACCTCGCGTATATAAGCGATTCGGATTATGATCTGGTGCATAAAAACATATACGGCGATTCTTATAAACGCCAGAAAGTCACGCTCGGCGTTACCGGAACTTTTTAACGAATAACGGCTTCAAAATTTAATAGAACGGAAAAAAGGGATGACCATTGTAAAAAACGGCATCCCTTTTTCATTTGGGCGGGAAATTTATCCGGGCCTTACAGCCCGCTTAAAATGAAAAGGAACAATTTAAAAATTGACTTAAATCATTTTTTCTGAATATTATAAGGTGTATAATGGAATTAATAAAATCAAAAAGCGGAGGTAAAAGTAAATTGTCCCGGACACATGGAAACCTTTTTATTAAGGCCTGGATCGTAAACGAAATTTTTGAGGGAGGTTGAAAATGAAAGCGACAGAAATTTTAATGGAAGAACACGAAGCGGTATTGTACGTTTTGTCGATATCGGAAAAAATCTGCTGCAAGATCGAAAGCGGCGCGCCTTTCGATCTTGAACATATCGGCCATATAATAGATTTTTTAAAGACCTTTGTCGATAAATGCCATCACGGCAAGGAGGAAGACTTACTGTTTCCCGAACTTGAAAAAGTCGGAATTAAAAAAGAAAACGGCCCTATCGGCGTGATGCTTTTCGAACACACGGCAGGCAGAGAATACATTAAACAATTAAGCGAAGCGTTCGAGAATTATAAAAAAGGGCAGTCGGGCTATTCAAAGGAAATGGTTGACGCCATTCGCAAATATAGCGAATTATTGATACCGCATATCCAAAAGGAGAACAAAGTTCTTTATAAAATGGCCGATATGCACTTATCAAAAGCGACGGATGAATTATTGGTGGCCGGTTTTGAAAAAATCGAAGCCATTAGAATCGGCGCCGGAAAACATGAAGAATTTCACAAAATGATCGATGCGCTCGGAAAAATTTATATGAACGATTAATTTTAATGTACAAATTTATAGTAAAGAAAGGGGAAATCAAAATGAAAAAAAATATCGGTCTGGCTGTATTTTTAATAATAGGAGTTATGATTCTTTTCGTAAGCGCCAGCGCCTCGGCGCATTGCGATACGCTCGGCGGCCCCGTGATAAAAGCCGCTGAAAAAGCCCTCGAAACAAACGATGTAAACCCGGTTCTTATATGGGTCCAAAAGAAAGATGACGGCGAAATAAAAAAAGCGTTCGAAAAAACTATTGCCGTGAGAAGACTCAATCCGCAGGCAAAAGACCTTGCCGATAAGTATTTCTTTGAAACCCTGGTGCGGATCCACAGATCCGGCGAAGGCATGCCATATACCGGGCTGAAGCCGGCGGACACCGACCTGGGACCGGCAATTCCCGCCGCGGACAAAGCGCTTGAAGATGGCAAATTAGAACCCGTAGTAAAGCTTCTAACCGATGAGATGCATAAAGGGTTGCATGAAAATTTTAAACACGCCATTGATAAAAAGAAATATGATAAAGATAATGTAGATAAAGGCAGAGAATACGTCGAAGCGTATGTAAAATATGTCCACTATGTCGAAGGCATCTACGAAGCCGCTAAAAAGTCCGAAAATGCGCACGGCGAAGGCGGAGTAAAAGAATGCGGCCATAAGCGAAATCACGACGAATAAACAAGCGATTTATTAACGTTTCAATAAAAATATTACACGCAGTGCTTACGCGCAGTCAGGGAGGACTCGCCGCATTGCGGTAATGCCGGAATAAAAACGGCATCCTTTTTTATTTCTTGATTAATTTTTGAAGCGTCTTTACGACCTCGTTTATTTTGAAAGGCTTTGTGATATACTCTTTGAAACCGGCTTTTTCGAAGTCTTCGATCTTGGACTGGTCGCTGAAATATCCGCTCGCGGCTACCGCTTTGACTTCCGGATCGAACGCTATTATGTTTTTAATCATTTCAACCCCGCCCATTCCGCCTGGAACGGTGAGGTCGGTTATTATGACGTCGAAAGGCGCGCCCGAAGCGCTGGCCGCTTTGTACATCTCTATGGCCGCGGCGCCGTCGGCCGCGCAAGAAGTGTCGAAACCGAGATGGTTGAGAAGCTGAGAAGTGATATTTCTGATAAGCTCTTCGTCGTCCATTATAAGTATTTTACCTTTGCCGGACGCTTTTTTCTCTCTTGGCGCGGCGGCCTGCGCTTCGGCGGAACACTGCGAAAGAGCGCTCCGGGACGCCGGCAGGTAGATGGTGAACGCCGTTCCTTCGCCTATTCTGGAATCGACGGTGATTAAGCCGCCGTGGCTTTTGATTATGGAATATACCGAAGAAAGCCCGAGCCCGTTGCCTTTTGCTTTAGTAGTAAAATAAGGGTCGAAGATTTTTGTGAGGTTTTTTTCTTCTATGCCCGAGCCGTTGTCTTTAAAAATGATTTTAACGTAATCGCCTTTTTTTAGCGGGACCATTTCGCCCATCACCTTTACGTTTTCGGCGCTAAGAGTTATCACGCCGCCTTCAGGCATGGCCTGTATTGAATTGATGACCAGATTGGAAACTACCTGGTTTATCTGGCTGATATCGATCTCGACCGGAGCGAGCGCTTCGCTTATTGAAAAGTCGCACTTAACGTTCGAACCGCGAGCCATGAAGCTGATGGAGTTTTTAAGAAGCTCGCCGATATCGGCAAGCTTTTTATTGGCGGTGCCGCCCCTTGCGAATGTAAGAAGCTGCACTGTAAGCTCTTTTGCCTGAAAAGAAATATCCTCCGCGCTGGTGAGTATTTTATGTATTTCGCCGTCCGGCGCGGCGAGCATTTTAGCCAGCGATATATTTCCGACTATGCCGGTAAGAAAATTGTTGAAGTCGTGAGCGATGCCGCTCGCAAGAAGACTCAACGATTCGAGCTTGCTTATTTTTAAAAGCTCTTCCTCTATTTTTTTGTGCTCGGTCATATCGCGGAACGCTAATATGGCGCCTATTATTTTATTGCTTTTATCGCGGATCGGCGCACAGGTGATGGATGCGAATATTTCATTCTTGCTCCTGGACAATATTTTTGTCTGATGCCCGAATACGACTATTTCGCCGTTCGCTATGGATACGCCGGCCGGGTTTTCTATCTTCTGCCCGTTAATCGAATTATAAAGGCAGAAAATATCGTCGAGGTTCCTGCCGAAAGCCTCTTCTGAAGACCATCCGATTATGAGCTCCGCCATTGAATTTATGAGCGTGACCTTCATGAGATTGTCCACCGCTATTACGCCTTCGCCTATGCTTCTGAGCATGACGGCGAGGCGCTCTTTTTCCGATTCAAGCGATTCTTCGGCGCTCTTGCGTTGAAAGATCTCCTTTTCGAGTTTGGAATTGGTATATGCGAGTTCGTATGTGCGGTCGCGTATGAGAATTTCGAGATTGTCGTTTATGACCTGCAGCTCTTCTTCGGCGCGCTTTCTTTCGGTTATGTCGAGCCCGACCGCCTGATATTCCTTGATGGTGGAGCTTTCGTCGAATATGGCGCGCAAAGTCCACTCGAGCCATTGCTTTTCGCCGGTCGCCTCGTTTACGAACGAATAGTCGAAAGTCACTATATGCTTTGCGGTTCCGAGCGATTCGAGCTTCCGGTCTATGAGGCCGTGACTTTCGCCGGGGGCCTGGGATTTGAATTTTTTACCGAT
>JAKPTH010000553.1 GCA_029571125.1 bacterium | reverse complement strand
TAATAGGGCTCGTTTCGGGTTTGAGCTATGAAATAACTGGAAAGCAATGCGTAAACCTCAACAAGTCAGTTCAGGAGCTCAGTAAAAAGCTTCAGATAGCCCAGCAGCAGGCTTCGGCCCATCAGGGATCAGAACCCGCGGCCGCGCCCGTCCAGCACATCGATACTTCCATAAAATATTATAATTTTTTGCTTAAATTCAGCAGGAATCTGGCCTCGGCCAAATCTTTAGAAGATGTGTACGAAACGCTTTTCAAGTCTATCGCTATCGACTACGCCATGAAAGAAGCCGCCCTTTTTACGGTTGCCGAAAAAGGCAGAACGCTTGCGGGCGCGTTGAAAAAAAATCTTGCGCATATCGAAAAAATAGAAGATGTCTCGGTTAATTTCGGCGAGGGAATAATAGGCAAATCCGCCGTCAATTATCAGGTTATCCTTAACGACGTTTCTGATAAAACGGTGGATTGGCAGCTGGCGATACCGCTGGTGGTCCATAACAGCCTTCATGCGGTCGTGGCGGTGGCCCGCTGCCGTACGATCGGCCTGCTATCGCAGGAAGACGTACAATATATATCCAAGATAGCCGAAATTTCTTCGGTAGCTATCGAAAGTTACGTTCAAAAGGAAAAATAATCATTACGGCTTTCCACACGGCGGTTATGCCGAAAAAAGCATTTTATATTCCGGATTCGAAATCAAAATATTCCTGAGTTTATCGATAGCCGAAGTTTCAAGCTGCCTCACGCGCTCGCGTGATATTTGAAGCATATCGGCCACCTGCTGGTGGGTTTTATACACGTTATCGCAAAGCCCGTACCTTAGCGTTATGGTTTCCTGTTCGCGCGGAGTCAGGTTGGTGGAAAGCAGGTGCTGTATCTGCTCTGAAGCTATGTATGAAACGGCCACGTCTTCGGGTTCAAGATTATCCTGGTCCGTTATGAATACATTAAAACAGTTTTTATCGATCAATTTTTCGATCGAGCAGCTGTCGTCGAAAAATTGCATTAAATCCTCGACTTTATCTTCCTTTATCTTAACTACGGCGGCTACTTTTTCGGTGTCGAGCTCGCCGTGCACGTTGATTTCCTCATTGACGGCCTTCTTCAAGCGGTTTACCGTCTTGGATACGTTTACGGGAATTCTTATCATGCGGCCTTTATTTTCAATGGAGCGTATAATTTCCTGCTTTATCCAGAAGGATGAAAAAGTAGAAAACTTGAAGCCTAAAGATGTATCGAATTTTTTGATGCTTTTGATAAGTCCGATATTCCCTTCCTGAACCAGGTCGAGAAACATAAGCTTGTTATGGGCGTAGTGTTTCGCTATTGAAACCACGAGTTTTAAATTCGATTCGATAATTTTTTTATAAGCTTTAGCGTCGCCGCTCTGGGCGAGGGTGAAAAGATTGGCCATTTCGTCTTCCGAAATGACTTCGGTATGCCTGATGTCGGTGAAATAATTTTCCACCAGGGAATCGTAATAACCGGCCCTGTCGATATTTGACATGCTAGATCACTTCCTTTGTTTAATGCTTCGACTAATGTTACGTCTCGATACTGCATGAATATTATTGCAAATACTGTGTTTTATACTATTTACGAACTTTATGAAATTGTGAAAGCCGGAATACAGCTTTTTATATATTCTCTTTTCGGAATATTTTTTCAAAGGTTTATATCCGGAATAAAGATTCTTGACATTTTATTAAAAATATGTGATAATAACCTTGAATCATTATGCATTATAATAACCTTTTTTCGTTCAACAAGCTTGAATACGTAACCGGCAAAAAAAAGCCGGACGTCAAGTGCATACTTTGCGCGATCGCCGAAAGAGACAAACGCGTGGACCTGCTCGAAGTTCACAGGAGCGCAGATTTTCTGGTTTGCGTGAACCTGTATCCTTTTAATGTCGGGCATCTTTTGATTTTCCCGCTTCGCCATATCGAGTCCACCAAACAGCTCACTAAAGAAGAAGCCCTTCAACTGCACGAACTCACCAATGAAGCTATGGACGTATTAAGCGATGTTTACTCGCCCGGCGGCTTTAACGTCGGTTACAACATAGGCGCCTGTTCCGGGGCGTCAATAGAGCATCTGCATATGCATATAGTGCCTCGCTACTCTCGCGAGCTCGGCTTCATAGATATACTCGGCGGGGCGAAGCTCGTCGTAGAGCATCCGGAAGTGACCACTAAAAAATTGAAGGAAGCTTTTCAAAAAAGGAAATTAACATAAGATGAAAACTCCAAAACAACTTATAAAACTTTTTTTCGGAACTTTACTGTTCACTTTCTTGACGGTAGTCCTCTCGGCTTATATTTTCGCTAACACTTTTTTGAAACATTACCTGATAAGCGAACTGAATAAAATATTTCCGGCCGATTTAAAAGTCGGATATATAGCGTCAGACCTTTTTTCATATATTTCAATGAAAAAAGTCTCCTTCCGCAATCAAACCGGTAAAACTCGCATCAGCGCGGCAAACAATACGTGCGAAGTAACCTTCGATTCGCTTGCTCTCACCGGCTCGGTTTTTGATGCGATCGCAAAAAAAGCCGATCTGGTTCTCAATTTTTCAGGACTCAGGCTGACATTAAAATCGGACGGCAAAAAGATTTATTTTCCCGACAGCCTCGGCATCAATGAACTGGATATTAGCTCCGGCGGAAACAGCTCATTTTTAAACTTCTTTAAGATGATAAAATTTGAAAAATGCGACATCACGCTTGAAATTTACGACGCCGGTTTCAACGAACTTAAAAAATCCCTCTCGCTTAATAAATTCAGCGCAAACATGTGGCTCGCCGACAGGCAAAATCTTAAATTCAAGATTTTAAGCGATTTCGAATATAACGATGAAATGATAAAGCTTGAAAATGTAAGCTATGAAGGCGCACTTAATGTAAATAACATGGTCCTCGACGGCCGCGTTAAAATCAACGAGAGCACGATTTCAAACTCGATATTTAAAAATTCGCCCCTTATATTCGACGCCAAATTTTCATGCGACTACGATTTTACTCTTTATATCTCGATGCTCGGCAAAAAAATATCCGAATATCTATCTGGACAGGCTAACATAAGAGTCGCCGGCGGAAACTTGAAACTTAAAGCGCCTTTT
>JAKPTH010000418.1 GCA_029571125.1 bacterium | reverse complement strand
TGGGACAACGCCAAGAAGTTCATCGAAAAAGGCAACCTCGGCGGCAAGAAACTCGCCGACGGCACCAAGAACCCGACGCACGGCGCGGCCGTTATTGGCGATACGGTGGGCGACCCCTGCAAGGATACCAGCGGCCCTTCGCTCAATATTCTGGTTAAACTCATGAGCATGGTAGCTATCGTTTCGACGCCGGTATTTCTTAAATTCGGTCCCGCTATACAGGCTATGCTCGGCCTTCGTTAAGCTTTTTTGCCCGCGCGGCCCGCTCCGGCGGCGCGCGGGTTTGTAAACCGATAAAAAATAATTCTATAAACCGATAAACATAAAAGCGCCCGGAAGATTTCCGGGCGCTTTTATTTCGGACTTTTAAACCGTTATTCTTAATTCAGTATGCTTGATTAGCTTTTGCCGAGCCTCTTTTTTAACGCTTCGAGTTCGTTGTCCACCTTGTCGTTGGATTCGAGCTGTTCGAATTTTTTCTTTATATCGGTGTCGGGATCGCTTAATTCCTGGACCGCTTCGGCTTCGGCTTCGGCGTAGTTGACCTGTTTTTCCATTCTGTCGAATGTTTCGAAAGCGGAAGTGGAGGTTGCTTTGAACTTGCCGACGTTTTCGTTTATCTTTTTAGACGTTTCGGCGTTTTTGAGCCGCGCGAGAAGAACTTCTTTTTTTCGTTTCGCTTCTTCCATTTTTGATTCGAGCGCGGCGCATGAGCTTTTAAGGGCGTCGACGTTTTTGGTCATGGTTTCGAGCTGGTTTTTAAGGTCGGCCGCCGCTTCGCTCTGGTCGTTTTTGCGCTTCAGGGCTTCTTTTGCGAGAGCGTCGTCGCCTTTTTCGACGGCTATGACCGCTTTTTCTTCCCAGTAGTCGACCTGCTTGGCGGTTTCTTCGTATTTGTCCTCGAGCATTTTTTTATCGCGTATAGCTCGCGCTACGGCTACTTTGGTTTCACGAAGGCTTTCCTGCATTTCAACCAGCGTCTGGTTGATCATTTTTTCCGGATCCTCCGCGCCGTCCAGCAGTGCGTTGATGTTAGAAGAAATAATGGTCTGTATCCTCGAAAAAATACTCATTAAAACACCTCCAAAACTATTTCGTATTATATGTTAAAACAATCATAAAGCATACGTTTTATGCGGTTTGCGTTTACAGGACTTTATTGACTTCTTCGGCTATTTTGGCCTTGGGCTGCGCGCCGACCATCGTAGATTTTATTTCGCCGCCTTTAAAGACCATAAGCGTCGGAACGCCGCGGACTTTATACGCGCTTGCGAGATTCGGAGATTCGTCTATATCTACTTTTACGAATTTAGCCTTTCCGTCGTACTCTTTGGCAAGCTCTTCGAATAAAGGAGCGATCATTTTGCACGGGCCGCACCAGGTAGCGAAAAAATCTACCACTACCGGAACGCCGCTTTTCAATACTTCGCCGTCAAAATTATTTTCTTTTATCGTGTTCATTATTCCCTCCTTTTTTGCTGTTTAATAAATATACGAAAAAATTTTACAACATTTTTTAAAAAAAGTCAACAAAGTACTTGCAAAAAAAAAAAAAGTGTAGTATAATAAGCATGTCTTTGGGGAGTCGTCTAATGGTAGGACAGCAGACTCTGGATCTGTACGTGAGAGTTCGATTCTTTCCTCCCCAGCCTACGAAACCCGCCGTTAAGGCGGGTTTTTTGTTTTTCATAAATTTAACGCCGCTGATTTTTAAATTTAACGGCGGAGTAAAAAATAAAAAAAAATAAAATTATGATTGAAAATAAATTTAAGATTTGATATAAATATATATATAAATTAATTTTGATTAATTTTTCAATAAAAACTGCAAACGACCAGAAAAAATTTTAAGCCGATAATCCTGCGGTTTGAAAAATAATTCATTTACGCGGAGTTAATATTGCCTTCAGCAGCAGATAAAATCGATAGAAAAACTAAAAAAAATTCATCCGCCTTGCCCCCGGCGGCCGTTGAAACCGAAATGAAGAAAAGAGCCGAAATTTCAGGTCTTCTTCTGATGTTCGCTTCGGTGACTCTGCTTGTGTTTTTTATCATAAAACCTTCAGAATCGAGATGGCTCGGCGCCGCCTACGGCCTTCTGTACTGGTTTAAGCTGCAGTTCGGCGTTACGATGTATTTCGTATCCTTTCTTTTATGGTTTTTCGGCATTCAAAAATTCATGCACGGCGCCATTACGGGCCGCAACGTCGAGTACCTCGGATATTTCGCGCTGCTGCTGTTTTCGAACCTCTTTTTCGAAATCTTAAATTCAACCGGCGGCCTTTTCGGAAGTTTTGTAGCGTCTAAAACGGTGCTGCTTCTAGGTAATGCCGGAGCCCTGCTGCTAAGCGTTTTCGGTACGCTCATAGGGGCGTCCGCCGCGTTCAACATCCTTCTTGCGCCGCTTTTCGTGGCGTTTTTGTCCGGCGCCGCCAATGCGGCTTTCGCGGTCCTGAAGTTCGTCGTGTTCTCCGCGGCGTTCGTCGTCACATTCGTATTTAAGGCTTTTTCGGCGGCCTGCCATTACGCGTTCAATTACGTCAGGTCGATTTTTTCAAACGGCGGCGAAGAAGATGCTCCCGCTGTTCAGGATTTTGACGGACGCGCCGAACGCGTCGAAATGTTCAAGAAAGACCCCGAGCTCGAAACGCCCCTATCTGACGCCGCCGCGCAGGAAAAGACGCTCGAAGAAAAGCTGTTCTCTAATTTTAAAAAGGGCGACGAAGACTATATCGTAAGAAATCCCGAACCGGAGCCTCAATCGCGCGGCATAAGCCTGGACGGTTATAACGTTGAGCGGCTCGAAAATATAGCCCGGCTTCAAAACATCAACAAGAAAAGCGTCGAACCGGAAACCGATCTTTGCGAAGAAAACGCCGAAGGCGAAGATGAATCGGCCGTCCGCCTTGAAAGCCGCGCCAGCGGAACCGCCGCCGGGCTCAATCTCAACGAGGTCCCGATCACGAGGGCCTACGACGCTCCGCGCGGCGCGGCGGCCCCTTCCGCCGACGAGGAAACCCTTTTGAAAAATTATTACTCCAAAAATTCCGGCGGCAAGTTCGGCGGAGCGAAGCGCGAAAAAAGCGTCCGGCCGGATTCGTACGACGAATATGATTATCCCGACTTTAACGCCATTTTAAAGCCCGTCGAAAAAATCGAAGGCATAAGCGAAGAAGAGCTGAAATATAACGCGGAAAAACTCGTTACCACGCTTAAAAATTTCAACGTGGAAGTTAAGATAGCTCACATAACTTGCGGGCCCACTGTCACCCGCTACGAGCTTCAGCCTGCCAGCGGAGTGAAAGTTTCCAAGGTAGTCGGGCTCGCCGACGACCTCGCTCTCGCGCTCGCCACTTCTAGCCTGCGCATGGAGGCGCCGATTCCCGGAAAAGCCGCCATCGGAGTGGAAGTGCCGAACACCAAGCCCGTGCCGGTGTTCTTTTCAGAGCTTATAACGCTTCCTGAGTTCAACGAGTCCAAGTCGCCGCTGCTTTTCGCCCTGGGAAAGACTATCACAGGCCAGCCGATAATAGCCGACCTCAGAAATATGCCGCACCTGCTCGTCGCCGGCACAACCGGCTCGGGAAAGAGCGTGTGCATAAACACCATAATCGCCAGCATTCTTTTCCATGCCCGCCCCGACGAAGTCCGCTTCGTTATGGTGGACCCTAAAATGGTTGAATTGACGGGCTATAACGATATTCCGCATCTCATCCATCCGGTCGTCGTGAAGGTCAAGGACGTTCCTTTCCTCCTTGAATGGGGCGTTTACGAAATGGAACGCCGCTACAGGCTGCTTTCCGCTTTCGGAGTGCGCGCCATAGACGGTTTTAACGCCATGGTAGAGGAATATAACGCCGGAAAATACGAGCTCAACGAAAAAGAATCCGAAATCCTCGTCGAGTTAGGCATCGAAGACCTCGAAAAACTGCCTTTCCTGGTTTTCGTTATAGACGAG
>JAKPTH010000414.1 GCA_029571125.1 bacterium | reverse complement strand
TCATTACCGCTTTTAGCACGCCGTCATTTGCTTTAGCGAGCTTTACGAATGAAGTCAAAAGCTGCGTTGCATTTGTAATTGAAGGCGCTATTGCATTTTTAACATTATCAGAAATATTCGGAGATGTTAATATTGTGGCTATTGCGGTAACCGCTTTCGCGAATTCATTGACATTATCAGAGCCGATAACTTTCGTTTCGAGATGGTTATCAATAGCGGTTTTCTGACCGTTATAATTCTTTATAAAGGTACCGGCTTGAACTTCAGCAGTTGATACTGTGAATAGTGTTTCCGTTATTGATATTTTATTTTCCAGCGCAATAAGGGCTCGCGCCGTCGTCATAGCGTCTATCGATATGCCGGAAATTTTAAGAGTTTTAACCGTAGCCGGAAGTTCGCTCGCGGACGGTATTTTTCCGAAAAGGGCAGAGTATATTATTCTTCCGCTCTTGCTTTCTTTAACGTTAATAACGGGACATGAATTCGTATTTAAAATGCCGATCGTAGCTTTAAATGAATTGCCGTCAGCGATTACCGTTCCAATTTCAAGGTTTGTATCTTTGTCTATAACAGAAAATGAATATTTGTCTGAATTTCCAAATACCGCCGCGTGGTCGGTCGTCGAATTAAGAACAGGAGCGTTCAAATTTGGAAGATTGCCTTCAATCTCCAATGTCTGACTGTTTGATAACGCTACCATAGCCGTATCGTCATCTGCAAAACATCCCGTTATAATTGCCACGAACAAAATTAAAACCATTACCGAAGTTAATTTCCTAAGCACTTAAACCACCTCATATATTTATTTTTGATAGATAGAAACTGATTATAAGCTTTATTTCTTTAACTAAAGTATTTTCAAATGAATACTCCTTTATTTAAAATGAGAAAAAATCTCAGGCTTGAATCATAACCGAAATTTAACCGATTGTCAATTTGTTTTTTGGCCGTCAATATGAGTAAAAGTGTTGTGTTGGTTGGGTTGTGAGACGTAAAAGAGGTAAAATAAGTTAAACTTCGAAATAAGAAAAATCAACCATTCATAGTAATTTTCAGTGCGAGCCACAAATGGGAAGTTTGAAGGCTCTGATAGGTTGTTTAAGTTTTTAACGACGGAAAAAAGTTTTCTCGCCTGTCAGGCTGTTTAGTTATTATATAATCGTTGATTTACTAGAATGTCTATAATTTAAACTATAAAGCCGATTTACTAACTCGCCATTAATGCTGCGCAGACGCGCGCGTTAGCGCGCGTCTGCAAAAAACAGAAACAGAAAGCGGGGCATAAAGAAGTTTTAGCAATTAAATTAAATAAAGTGAAATCAGAAAAGAATTTGTGGCTGGATAAGAAAAAAAGTATAACTGAATTAAAGCGGCGGCAGAAAAGCGAGCACTTCACAAAAATAAAGCGTCAGGCGAATCAGGGGTTGGAAGGGATTTTAAGGGAAGGGAGGGGCCTTTGGCCACTCGCCTTCCCTTATCAAAAAAAGTTTGAAATGACTTATTTCCTGCGGTTGTAAATATCGAGCCAGACGGCGAACAGCAGGATCATACCCTTTATTATATACTGGTAAGTGATATTCATATTCATGAGGCTCATTCCGTTATCGAGGCTGGCCATTATAAGCGCGCCGATTATTGCGCCGACTATGGTTCCTTCGCCGCCGAGCAGGCTTGTTCCGCCGATAACGGCGGCGGCGATCGCGTCGAGTTCCATATTCGTGCCGGCCGATGTGGTGGCGGCGTTGAGGCGCGCGGTCAGAACCACTCCGGCCACCGCGGTAAGCACGCCGTAGATCAGGTATAGCACGAGGATATTTTTTTCGATATTTATTCCGGATAGTCTG
>JAKPTH010000529.1 GCA_029571125.1 bacterium | reverse complement strand
GCCTTTGATTGCTGAAGGTTCGGTTCCGTCGAGCGTGTAGAAAATAGAAGCGCCGGAAGTGGCCGTTTTTATAACGACCTCGACAGTGGCGTCATACGTTCCGGAAGGCGGCGTTAACGTTGGCTTGGCCGCGCGCGGAAGCGGAAGGCTGATTTCGAATGTCGCTGAAGCGATTTCTGAATCATACATTTTAGATTTAATCGCCGCGGCTTTTAATGTGCAGGATTTTATAAGTTCGAAAGGGCCGTTATAGATAATGCCTTTGCCGGCTGATGGCTCGGCGCCGTCCAGCGTATAAATGATAGATGCGCCTGGAGTGGGCGAGACAAGCGATACGCTGATCGTGGACGTGAAAACGCCTCCCGATGGCGTTATAGAAGGTTTTTCCACTTTTCCCTGCGCGGGTTCTATGGTATATACAGCGACAGAGAGTTCGGACGTTTCCATGCCTTCTTTGCAGGCCACCGCCAGCGCTTTAAGCGACGAGGCGACCTCGAAGGGGCCAGCATACGTAATGCCGCCGCTTTCCGAAGGTTTTGTGCCGTCGAGGGTGTATTTGATTGTCGCGCCGGGGGTCGCAGAAGATAGAGTTACTGTCTGCGCGGAGTAATAGGTGCTTCCAACGGGTTTGAAAACTGGCGCCACGGCTTTAGGCAAAGGTATTTTAATGACGTATGCGGCAGAGCTTACGCCTGAGCTGGAAACGCCAAGCATGGCGACCGCCTTCAGCGTGAGGCTTTGAGATATGACTATACGGCTGTTATAAACAAATCCGTTATTTGCCGAAGGCAGGCTTCCGTCCAGCGTATATTTTATCGTCGCATTTTCAATGGCCGATTTAAGCGACACGCTGATTGTGGTATCATAGCTGCCGCCTGGAATTGATATTTCAGGCGCCGTAATAGCCAGAGTCCTATCGATTTTAACGGCGCTGCCGTCGGTGGTTCTGGAAGCGGTTTCGCCTTTATTGCCATATCTGTCGTATATTTCTGTAATAATGAACCCGGCTTCAGACAAGGTGTCGCTTTCAACTATAGTTATGTATGCCTTGTAAGAACGATCGTTTAGCGCTACTACCGATGCGGTTCGGCCGAGAATTCTTACGACGGGTGAACAGGCCAGCGGCTCGCTCACTCGAAATTCGAGCGAAATCGTATCGCCGTTTTTGACGATAGAAGGCGAAAGAGAAGCGTATTCGATTGCCGGAGTGGTTTTGTCGGCCGGCTCGTCGATGGTATTTTGTATGACATTTTTGATGGCGCTGCCGCTCGTTCTCGCGTCGATGACCGTTTCGGACAGTTGAACGCTGCGCGGCAATTGTGAAGTATTTAAAGCGTTTATTATAGCCGTATCGTCTGAATTAAGCACGGTGACATAGGCCGCCAGTAATGAAACCGCGTCAGGCGTTCCGCCGAGCGTTTGATTAAGCCCGTTCTTTACTTCTTCGGCGACTCTTTCGCTGGATAGTATTACAGTAACGGTTTGAACAGCTTTAGAAAATTCTTTTACGATGGTCGCGCCGCCAATATTGTTTTCAATAATAGAGTCGAAGCGCGATGGCTGGCCGGAAATGATTTCACGTATGACGTTTTCCAGCGTTTCTTCCTCTGGCGCGATAGTCACCATGGGTATATCGGGATTGACGTTCTTGGCGATTGCCAGAAGCGATCGCGCCGTAGATTGCGGATCGATAATCATTCCGCGGACTAAAATCTGGCGGACTTTCTCCGGAACTTCTTGATAGGCAGGCACTTTGCCTGGAGCGGCCAGAAGGAGGTTCTGGTTATTATCTTTATTTTTGATAACAATCAACGGAGACATTCTTGAGTCGGAAATTGGTATGATTGCTTTAAATGTATTTCCGTCAATCGCGACCGGCGCCAGTTCACGCGTTTGAGCGGGATCGTCGCGGTCGATTATGACTATTACATAATGTTCTCCAAATTCCGCCGCGCGGGAAGGCGCGCCCGGAGCGAAACTTACGCCGCCGCCGGCGGCAACGTCGGGCAGAGGGCCTTCTATAATAAGTTCTTTATCGGCCCTGGGAAGCGGGGTCGGGCTGATAGCATTGTAAGAGTTTTCGTCGCAATCGCAGCCGGCAAAAATGAAAAGGCAGAACAATAATATAAGAACAAATGAATTTTGCGCGACGTTTTTTCTCATTTACTGTCTCCTTGTATGTTGATCTGAAAAAGATCTGAATTATGTTAATGGTCGTTAAAGGCTGTTTGAAAAATATTAAATCGCTTTTGTTTTGATAATAAAACTTTCAATCGATTCTAAGAAATATTTTGCTTTTTCGATTTGTATTCGGGCATCATCCGATGATACGACATAAAAATCCATGTAATCGGCATCATGCCTAAAATCTTCGGCGTCCAATATAACTCTTGCAAGTTCCTGAGGCAAAATTTTCGACGCGATATAATTTTTGATAAAATAAGAAATTATTCCCGAATGTTTTTTAGAATCAAATTGATCATACGCCAAAAGAGCTCTTGTAGCATGAAAAATCGAGTAATACGAGCAATTTAAAGATTTCGAAAACCTGTTAAGCTCGAACAATTGCCTAGCGGTGTCAAGCTCTTCTTTTGCTTTATCCAGCCTATATTTTGACAGCGCAAGTATATCTTCACGCCGCATATAATTCAACGCCTTCGCTTTCGATGTTTTTAAATAAAAACTGAATATCGATATTTTTATAATATTCGCTTTCAGTTTCGATTGTAATGGAAGGTAAAATTGAATAATTAATAGTCAATTCAAGCCTTATATCGGTAATGTGTTTTTTAAAATCTTTTTTGTTAACACCATCTATCAGCACCATAACATCGATATCCGATTCATCATC
>JAKPTH010000526.1 GCA_029571125.1 bacterium | reverse complement strand
TTTTTCTGAAAACGCGCCGGCGCGTTTTTTAAGCCATGTTTTAAGCCCGTTCAATCCGCCCACGTTTGAAAAATCTTCGTGGACCTCGAAATATTCGAGCATTCCGGCTTTTCTGATTATCTGTTTTTTTTCGGAAATGATTAAGCCCAGGTCTTTTTCGTCGAACTGCCTGTCGTTGACTATGGCCTTTGCGAAAACGTTTTCCACTTCGCCGGCGGTCATGCCCAGGCAAGCTTTTATCATTTTTTCCTTGAGCGTTTCGTCAATGTCGAATTTAAGGTTATAGTGCTTTTCAACGTTAGCCAGAGTGCGTTCTAAGATATCTTTTATGCCCGTGTAATCCGGGAGCGGAAAATCCATGATAACGATGTCTTTTTCGAGTTCCCTGGGAATATGAAGCACCGAAGAAAGTATGAATACAGTTTTAAAAGACCCTCTCAGCGATAAAATGGTGTCGCGCAGTTTGCGCCTTACCAGCAAGGGATTTTCAAGATATTGCTGGAAGGGGTCTTCCATGTAATAATGAAAATCTTTTAAAACGAAAAAGGCCCTGTCTTTATATTCGATGATCTGCTCGAGCGCGTTTACGGGATTAGCCGTGCCGCTTATGGAAGCGTTGCGGGTTATAGAATAAATGCCCTGCGTCGCCGACCATACGAAAAGCTCTTTTTTGCTGATCTGCGCGAGTTTAGTCAGTTCGGTTATAACGCGTTCCTCTTCGAAGGATACCAGATAGATCAGCGGGTACCTGGACTTGACAAAAATATCTATATCTTCGAGTATTTTCATAATATCACCACGATTAATATTTGATTGGATATCGATAATTAAAATTTAAAATAACGATTATAATTCTATGAATTTTTCAAAATCATCTTTTTTAGGGCCTTTGCATTCTCCGCCCTGCTTGAATTCGGCCGCGGGCCCGAGTTCTATAAACCCGGCGATGTCCTGCGCTTTTTCTTCCGCGGTTTTTCTCTCGCAGATTTTATACATTGAAACCAGGTCGCCGCCGGATAATGTAAGTATCTGCGCCGCGCCTTCGGTCAGAAATACTTTTGAAACGCTGTCCACCGGCTTATCGTAAAAAATAGTGCGTCCGCCGGCGTCGAGAACGTAAATATAGCCGTCGGAGCAGCCCACCGCGAAGTACTTGCCGTCTTCGGATATGTCGGTGCAAACGACGGGGCTTTTAAGCTCGAAGTTGAAAATGACTTTCTGATCGCCGTGGAGGCAGAGCACTTTATTGTCGGTGGAGCCCGCGAATATTATTTTACCGTCGCGCGACATCGACACGGAGCTCAACCTGTCGTTGATGCAGAACTGCCAGATTACGCCGCCGTTGGCGTTCATATAATAAACGTCGCCGGCCTGCGTTACTACGGAGAAGTTGGCGGAATGTTCGGGGGCGTAAATGCAAGTTATAGGCCCTTTTGAATCGATAGCGCCTTTATATTTAGGCACGGCGTTATAATCGGCTATGACTATTTTGTTGCCTTCGTAGCATATTATAAAATTTTTATTTACCTGTGAAACCGCACCGGCTATGATGGGGGTCTGGATATTCTTCTGCCAGAGCCTGCCGCCGGAGGCGCCGATCCGGGCTATGGAATTGCGGGCGAATGCGAAGACGTCGCGCGTGGAGCTATCCATGAACGCGCAAATTAATGGGGCGTTTAAATTCTGCGAATTGATCACCGCGCCGGTGCCGGCGTCTAATAGAGAAATATCCCCTTTTTTAGAGGCGGTCACGGCGTGTTTTGAATCGAATGAAAGAAAAACGCAAGACAGCGGATCGTTAAAACCCGTTTTCCATATAAGCTCGCAAGATAATTTGCGGGACGACAGATTTGAATTGCTCTGCTGCGGGTTATTGTTAAAGGTCTCTTTCAACGGTTCACCATTTATTTCTTTTTATCATTTTTCTCGCCGGCTTTAACTTCTTCGGTGCCGGGCGCCGGTTTGGTTTCGGACGATCCGAAATGTTTTTCTATTTCCGAATTCAGATGGCGTTTTTCACTTATGGCTTTCGGCGGGAGCGATTTATGCTTTTTTAATTCCTTGACTATTTTTTCGGATAACTTGCCGCCGCCGATCACTTCGGCTTCGATAGTTTCGTTGAGTATCACTTCATTGGTTCCGAGGGCCACTTCGCCGGTTGATGAGGCCTTTTTTTTAGCGTTAACTTCTTTAGTGCCGCCGTCTTCTTTTTTTTCTGCGCCGCCGCCGACTTCGACTACTTCTACGGGCACGGTGCCGGCGTTTTTGACCTGTATTTCTTTGGTGAACTTGGCTATCAGCCAGTCTTCTTCGGTTGAAGATTCGGCCATGTCTTTTATGTCGCTTTCTATCGAATTGAGATTATCGGGTATCAGCTTTTTAGCGCCGCCTTTTTTGGCCTGATATTTATCCCTTACGTCTTCGATTTCTTCAACTTTTTTAGAATCGGTCTGGATGACGGGTTCCGGCGGTTTGACGTCCGATTCGCCGAGCATATCCAGAAGCTTATCGTCGTCTAAATTTAACAGGCCGTCGGCTTCTTTTGAAGCTTTAGCTCCCGGCGTTTTTTTACCGTCTTCGCCGTCTTCTATTTTCATGACTGATTCCTGTATTTCGGCCGTATCCAAAGCCTTTTCAGGCCCGGAAGACATGTCGAGCGGGTCCGGCTCTTTTGCCTCCGCTTTTTTAACTTCTTTGATTTCCTCTTTTTTTGTTTCTGAAATTTTTACTTCATCGGTTTTTTCCGCGGGCGTTTCCGGTTTTGCCTGAGGTTCCGGCTGAGCCGTTTTAACTGTTTCGGAGCTCTTGTAATATTTTACTATTTCTTCGCGCGGAACTTCGAGCTCGCCGTAGGCGGTTTTTATTTTCAGGACTTTTATTTCGTCGTCCAGTAAAGATTTTTCATCCACGGCCGCCGTTACGCTGCTTCCGTTTTTTAATATGAACATATATTCAGCCTGGTTTTCGGCGAGGGCTGTCTTCGTTAAAAACGGCTGAAAAGGCGAAGCCGATATAAGAGCGGCGGCGACCGCCGTAAAAATATATCCTTTAATATGCTTTATTTTATTCATAGTCATAAAAAGGCAAACCATCTTTCAATAAATTTCTTTTTTTATTCGGAAGGATAATCCTGAGCCGGCTGGTCTGCTGGCGGAGGTTCTTCGGCAGGCGGAGCATCGGCTGGAGGATCTGACGGCGGAGGTTCTTCAGCCGGGGGCGCGTCGGCCGGAGGGTCTGCGGGCGGCAGCTCGTCAGCTGGCGGCGCATCGGCCGGCGGATCGGCAGGCGGTTGTTCGTCGGCCGGGGGCGCGTCTGCGGGCGGCGCGTCCGCGGGAGGAGCATCGGCAGGCGGAGCTTCGCCTGAATCGGGGCTTTGAGCTACCTGGCTGCTGCTTGCAGCTTTTTCTTCGTTGCTTTTAAGCTGTTCTTCCATTTTTTGTATTTCTTCGAGTTTTGAGTCGTAAGATTCTTTCGCCTGACGATATCTGCGGCGTTCGTCGCCTTCATAGCTTATAGTGGAGCCTTCGTCATCTTTGGTTTTACGCTTCTTGCTCTGCATGTCTTCTTCGAGGGTGGAGAGCTCTTTTTTAGCCTGCTCTATTTTTTCTTTGAGCTCGGTATTTTCCTGCTCTATTTTTGCGCTTTCTTCATTTGCTGCCGGGGCTGAAGAATCGGCCTGGCCGGAATTCTGTCCGTCGGGATTTTGAGGATCGGCCGGCGGCGCGTCAGGGTTTTGCGCGTTGGGGTCCTGTGCGTTAGGGTCTTGCGCGCTCACTTCGGTAGTGGCGTTAGGGTCGGTTTCCGCGGGCGGCTGTTCTTCGGCCGGCGGCGCGTCAACAGGCGGTTGCTCTTCTGCGGGCGGCTGCTCTTCAGCAGGCGGAGCTTCTTCCGGCGGGGGCGCTTCGCCGCCTTCGTCCTGAGCGTGTACGCAGGCGATATCGGCTTTAAATGTAAAGCCGTCGGTATCTATATTGTTAGCTAAAAAAACGGCAGATAAAAAAATTAAAAATATGAATAAATTTTTAAGTTTCATGAAGGCACCTCCAAAGTAATACCATAATATAATAATAGCATAAAAATTATTATCTTATAAGTATTATACTAAATTTTTAACTTTTTTTCCACTTATATATCTTTAATTTAATTTTTTAATATTGCTTCCGATATAAAAAGTATGAAAAAGCATCGTTTTAATTTCATATCCGTTTTGTTTATATTCATATTTATTTTATTTTGCTCTTCTGAGGCCGTTTCTGGCGCTGATATATCCGCGCGCGGCGATATTGAGCAAAACGAAATTCAGGCTGA
This sequence comes from bacterium, assembly GCA_029571125.1. Taxonomy (GTDB): domain Bacteria; phylum Muiribacteriota; class UBA9980; order UBA9980; family UBA9980; genus UBA9980. The sequence goes on along the minus strand of JAKPTH010000526.1, from coordinate 5,143 downwards.
AAAATTATCCGAAGTGAGCGTTCAGATAGAAGAGCCGGACGTTGCTCACGAAGTAACCGACCATAACGCGCGCCTGCCTTTTGTAATCAAAACCAAGCCGCTCGACGCGGAAACCGACGTTTCCATTAACAGCCAGATCAAAATAATGTTCAATAAGCCAATGGATTATATGAGCATCAATTTATCTTCGATAATGGTCATGGACGAAGTCGGATCGGTTATTGAAGGCACTATCAGCTATGATTCGTCTTCTTACACCGCCACTTTTACGCCCCGTACCATATTTTCTAAAAACACCCTTTACAGCCTTTTTATCCCTTCGTATCTTATAAAAGATACCGAAGGAAATCCTCTTGATAAAAACGTGACTCTGTCTTTTAGAACAGAGAGCAAATCTGAAGTGACTAAAATTTATGAAAACCGTAAATCACCTAAAGTCATTAAAACATATCCCGACGATAACGCTACCGACGTTCCTCTGGATACTTACATAATAGCTGATTTTAACCTTGCGCTTCTCGGCTCGCGCGTTAACGAGGACGCCATAAAATTAAACGACGGCGCCCGCGATATTGACGGCAAGACGGTTTACTCCGACAAAGAACGCCAGCTTTTATTCGTGCCCGGAAAAAATCTCGAATATGGAAAGGTTTATCGCGTTACGCTGTCGTCGATGCAAATAGAGAGCGTCCACGGATTTAAAATGCCGCAGAATTATTCATGGACATTTTCCACTAAAAAACCCCGCGATGAAGCGCCTCCTGAAGTTTTATCCACATCTCCCATAGACGGCTCTTATGACGTGTCCGAACAGGCGCGCATAAGCGTGACATTTTCCGAAGAAATGGATCCGGTCTCGCTTAATAAATACACTATAATACTCTCGGACGGAAACCAGGACGTACCCGGCAAAATTACCTACGATAAAAGGACTTCGAAGGCGGCGTTTTTTCCTCTTGAAAAGCTCAAGTCAGGTCAAAAATATACCATGCTTATTTCCAACGGCGTGAAAGATATCGCCGGCAACGCCATGCAGTCGCCGCGCGAATGGACCTTCACTACCAAAAAGCCCGTCGTAGTTGAAAAACCTCGTATAGTCAAGACTTATCCTTCCGATAAGGAAAAAGAAATCAAGCCTGATTCAAAAATATTCGTATATTTTAATAAAGTGATGAATGAGTCCACGTGCAACGTTTTTAATATCAAGTTGAGCGGAAACTCAAAATCGGCGGCTATAACGACGAGTTTCGTTAAAAACGGCAATTTCGTAACCATAATACCTCTTGAAAATTTCGAATACTCGACCGAATATAAAGTGAGCCTGAGCGCCAGAATTACCGATCTGGAGGGCCAGACTCTCGAAAGCGATTATTCGTTCGCTTTCACCATCATGAATAAGCCCGATATCGTTTCGCCGGAAATCGTCAGAGTTACCCCGGACGACGGAGCGCTCAACGTCGCTTTAAACAGCGTTATTTCAATAAAATTTTCCGAACCGGTTTCTAAAAGCTCTATAACGGCGGCTACAGTCAGCGTTAAAAATGAAAAAGGCCTTTTGGTGAAAGGTTACACCCAATACGAAGACGATCAGAATATTCTAACTTTTATACCTGAATCCAGGTTCGAATACCTTACAAAATATGTAGTTACGGTGACCGATAGCATTAAAGATTTCGCCAATAACCGCTTAAAAGCTTCTAAAATATGGACTTTTTCAACCGTTCAGGCCCCCGATACGACCGCGCCCAGAGTTATTTCATGCCTGCCGGTCAAAGGCGAACAGGGAATCGACATTAAAACAGCGATCCAGGTTATTTTTTCTGAAAAATTAGCCGAAGGCGCCGTAAGTTCAAAGACATTTCAATTGTACGATTCGAACGGAAACGAAGTCAGCTCCGCCGTCACCTATGACCAGATTATGAAACGCGTTACAATAACTCCGCGCCGCGATCTCGAATTCGCTATGGTTTATAAAGTAGTGGTTTCAAAGCTCGTAAGCGATCTGGCCGGCAATTACATGAAAGCCACTTATATTTCGGATTTCAAAACCGTTTCCGCGCCCGACCGCACCAGGCCTGAGTTAAGTTCCACCTGCCCGGAAGCGGGCGCTATTAACGTGCCTTTAAATACTCCTATCTGCGCGTCATTTACAAAACACCTCGACCCGCTTACCGTGACGGGTAAAAACGTGTTTTTAAGGGATGAAAACGAGCGTACCGATGTGGCGGCGGAAATAGTTTATAACGATAAACAAAAACAGATAACCATAGTGCCTAAGGGAAAATTGAAATTTTCGACCACGTATCAGGTAGTGGTGAGCCGCGGCGTGACCGATTCGGCCGGAAACCTTTTCAGCTCCACCGTAGTTTTTGAATTCAGCACTATAGACGAACCCGACACTTCGGCGCCGGAAATAAAAAAAGCGCAGCCGGCCGATTCGTCGCGCGGCGTTCCTATAGATACTTCAATATGCCTGTGGCTTAACGAAAAAATAAAAGACTCTTCCGTTACGGAAAAAAATATATCGCTATGCAGAGTGGACGGAGCTTCGTTCAGCGACATATTCTGCAAAATAGCTTATAACGAGCGCGATTTAAAGGTTATAATAACGCCCATATCGAAGCTTAAATATTCTTCTAAATATAAGTTGAGCGTTAAAAACCTCATGGATTCCTCTAATAACACTTTAAAAAGCGCGTTCGATCTGGTTTTTGAAACCGAAAAAGAGCCGGATTACGACCCGCCGGAAGTCGTGCTGTGCTTTCCGGCCAACGATTCGAAGAATATCAATACGAACACTTCGATTTACGTTAAATTCAGCGAACCTCTCGATACCGCCACCATAGCCGGCGACGCTTTCAGGCTCGCCTGCGGCGCGAAACCTATCGACTGCGAAATCATTTATCAGCCGGATTCATGCGCCGTCATGATAAGGCCCTCGCGCCAGCTGGATTTCGATAGCCTTTATACGGTAGAGATATCGCCCGACGTTTCGGACGTTAATTCCAACCGTATCGGTTCGCGGTATGTTTATAAGTTCAAGACTATGGAACGCCCCGATTTTGAAAAGCCAAAGGTGAAAAGCATCACTCCCGCTAACGCCGCCGTAGATGTGTCTAAAAATTCCAATATCCAGATAGTGTTTTCTAAAAAAATAAAACCCGCCACCATAAACAGATTTACGCTGTTCGTTAACAATGAAACTAACGGCGAAAGCGTTTACGGCAAAATATCTTTTAACTCTTCCAAATTCACGGCTACCTTCATACCGGAAGAAGAGCTGAAAGACGGCAATATCTACCGCGCCACCATAACCGAAGGCGTTACCGACATGGCGGGAAATCCTCTTGAAAAGGGAATTTCGTGGGCGTTTACGGTCGGAAAACCAAGGGATTTATCTAAATTCGAACTCGTTTCAACCTATCCGCACGATAACGAAGTGAATATAGACCGTAATATGGAGATCGTAGCCGTGTTTAATAAAGTGGTGAACGAAAGCACGGCCAACGAATATACGGTGCTCGTATCCGACGGAGTTAAAAGCGTCAAGGGCAGCATATCTCTGGATCCGACCGGCAAAAAAATATCGTTTAAGCCCGCATCGGCGCTTAAAAGCAATACGCTATACAGCGTCACGCTTACCAGCGGACTCGAAGACACCCACGGGCAGACGTTATTCAAACGCGTAAGGTTCGGCTTTAAAACGAAATCGTATTAGGATAAGTTGAATTAAATTAATAACCTATCTTTCTTTTTTGATTAAATTAGAGGCGCCGCAGGAATCGCAAACTGCCAGAGCGCGGTCTTTGACTTCGGAATCGAATATTTTAAATCCCGTTTCGGTGGATCCGACCGTCTGGCATGATTTGCAGATTATTTTTCTGAATGGAATCGTGATGGGATTGGATTGAGCTGAAGTGGACATAAGAAAAAACACCTTGCCTTCATATTAAAAATATTTAATATAGCAGGTTAAAAATGTACGCTATATTATGAAATTAAGCTTATAATTAATCAAAAATCAACGATAAAAATGCCGGCTGAACCCGGCGCTTATTTTTTAGATTCGATATATGCCACCGCTTCTTCGAGCGTTTTAAAGAAATTTACCACGCCCTTGAATCCTATTATTCCGAATACTTTTTCTATGGTAACGGGCAGGCAGCAGAAAGTGATAATGCCGTTTTTAGCTACTATGGCGTTTCTCGAAGAAATAATAACGGAAATGGCGGACGAATCTATATAAGTCGTTTTACTGAAATTGACTATAATTTTATACTGATTGGCGTTAAACGCTTCATTAAAAATACTTTTAAACTCGTTATTGTTAAGTATATTAACTTCGCCTTCAACCGAAATTATCCCGTAAGTGCCTTTATTTTCAAATTTCGCGGTTATCATCGTGAAGTTATTCTCCTTTTTATTGTCGGTGCATTAATAATCAAATCAAAAATTTATATCAGCCGGCCGGCTAAAAATCTTTATGTTTAACGAAAACAAGCGTTACATCGTCGCTTTTATTGCTTGAAAACGCGTTGAGTTCTTCTACTACTTTTTCTACCATTTCGTCAGGGGGGATGCCGTACAGGGTCTTTAACAGCCTGATGAAATTTTCGTCTCCGAAGAAAACGTTTGGCGATTGCTCGAGCTCGGTTACGCCGTCCGTATAAATGGCGAGAAGGTCTCCTTTATCGAAAGAAAAACTGTTGGCCGTTATTTCAACGTCGGGAAAAGCCCCGAGAAACGGCGTCGTGGTGTCGAGCATTCCGACCCGGCCGTCTTTTTTTATGATATAAGGCGGCAGGTGCCCGGCGTTGACGTAAGATTCGAAGCAGGCGGTTTCCATGTTAAGGATGCCGATGAACATGGTGACGAATTTTCCCATGCCTACGTCTCTTATAAGCATCGAGTTCACTTTCTGGCAGATATCTACCAGGGATAATTTTTCGGCGAGGAGGACCCTGATTATGGTTCTTATCATTATCATCAGAAGCGCCGCGGTTATGCCTTTTCCGGATACGTCGCCCAGGCATATTACCACCCTATCGTTTTCTATAGGAATGAAATCGTAAAAATCGCCGCCGACGATTTTGGCCGGAATCATCTTGGCGCTGAAGTCGAACCTGTCGTGGACCGGAAATAA
>JAKPTH010000484.1 GCA_029571125.1 bacterium | reverse complement strand
TTGCCACCGGCGTACGCTTGCCGTAGCCGTTTTCTGTGACGGTTAGTATGGTGCTGCTTTCGTTGACGGTTTCCATGTCTATTACGAAATCGGCGTCTTTCAAGTTAACGCCCCTTACGCCGCGCGTCGATCTGCCCATGCCGCGCACCTGTTTTTCGGAGAACCACACGGCCTGGCCGAAACGGGTGCATATCATAAGGTCGCAATTGCCGTTGGTCATGCAAACTTTTACCAGTTCGTCGTTTTCATCCAGCTTGATGGCTATTATGCCGCGCGATACGGAATTTTTATAGTCTATTAGCGGCGTTTTCTTTACCTGCCCGTATTTTGTCACGAACGCGAAATACGTGGTCTCGTCAAAACTGGAAACCGGAACTATGGCCGATATCTTTTCGTTCTGCTCGAGTTTTATTATGTTGGAAAGCAGCCTTCCGCGGGATTGCTTGGTGGCTTCTGGTATTTCGTAAACCTTTATCGAATAAGCTTTTCCGAAATTGGTGAAGAAGAACAGATAGTCCTTGGACGAAGCCACGTATATGCGTTCCGCGAAATCTTCATCGATCATTTTGCCGATGGTGGAGCCTTTGCCGCCGCGGTTCTGCGAACGGTAAATCTCGCTCGGCATCCTCTTGATATATCCGGAATGCGTTATTATTACCATGACGTTTTCTTCTTTAACCAGGTCTTCTTTAGTTATTTCATCGATCTTATCCAGGAATTTGGTGCGGCGTTCGTCGCCGTATTTTTCGCGGACTTCGATAAGTTCTTTTTTAATGATATCGTAAACGAGTTTTGAATCCGCAAGTATCGCGCGCAGATCGGCGATTCTTTTCATAAGATCCTGGTATTCGGTTTCGATCTTTTCGATTTCAAGGCCGGTCAATGCCCTCAAACGCATATCTACTATGGATTGCGCCTGCAGGTCGGAAAAGTCGAAATTAGAAATAAGGGCCAGCTTAGCTTCTTCGGCATTTTTAGATGCCTTGATTATAGCGATAACGTCGTCTATGTTTTCGATCGCTATGCGCAGGCCTTCTAATATATGCATCCGGTCTTCGGCTTTTTTGAGTTCGAACTTCGTGCGGTTGGTAATTACCTCGAAACGGTGCGCGAGGAAAAGAGTTAAAATTTCTTTCAGGTTTAAAACGCGCGGTTTGTTATCGACCAGAGCGAGCATTATCACGCCGAAGGACGTCTGGAGATTGGTATGCTTGTAAAGGTGGTTGAGTATAAGTTCGGGCTCTTCGCCGCGTTTTAACTCTATAACTACCCTTATGCCCTCGCGGTTGGACTCGTCGCGGATATCGGATACGCCTTCGACTTTTTTCTCGTTGATCAGATCGGCTATATCTTCGACCAGTTTCGCTTTATTAACCTGATATGGAATTTCTGATATTATTATGAAATTTTTATTTTTCTTCTCGTCGGTTTCGATATCTACTACCGAACGCATAATTACTCTGCCGCGCCCTGTTTTATATATTTCGGCCATCTCTTTTCTGTTGGTTATATAAGCTCCGGTCGGAAAATCGGGGCCCTTGACATATTTTTCGACGAGCTCTTCTATGCCGAGCTCGGGATTATCTATAAGAGCCACTATGGCGTTAATAACTTCGGTAAGGTTATGAGGCGGAATATTTGTGGCCATACCTACGGCGATACCGGAAGAGCCGTTGACTATGAGGTTGGGTATTCTGGCCGGAAGGACTATAGGCTCTTCGAGCGTGCCGTCGAAGTTAGGCGAAAACGATATGGTTTTCTTTTCTATGTCGTCGAGCATTTGTTCCGAATAAGACTGAAGGCGCGCTTCGGTATACCTCATCGCCGCCGCGCTGTCGCCGTCTATGGAACCGAAGTTGCCGTGGCCGTCTATCAGGGGATAGCGCTGGCTGAAATCCTGCGCCATTCTGACTATTGCATCATATACGGCGGTGTCGCCGTGCGGATGATACTTACCGAGAACTTCGCCGACGATTCTCGCGCTTTTTTTATGCGGCTTGTTATGAACGTTATTTAAATCGTACATTGCGTACAATATTCTGCGATGAACGGGTTTGAGCCCGTCGCGCACGTCCGGAAGAGCGCGGCCTATTATTACGCTCATCGCGTAATCTATATAGCTAGTCTTCATTTCGTCTTCTATATAGACCGGAACTATTCTTTCCACCGGCGCCGGCGGGTTGATAATGGTTTTATCTACTGACATAAGGGACTCCCTTTTTATTTAAATATCTCTTTTTTCATAAAATTAAATGCGGCTGGTTGAAAATTTATATCTGCTGTTTTTCACTTTCAACTCTGCGCTATTATATATCCAGGTTTTTAACTTCCTTTGCGTGCATTTCGATAAATTCGCGGCGCGGCTGGACCTGATCGCCCATGAGCACCGAGAAAATCTCGTCGGCGGCCACGATATCTTCGAGCGCGACCTTCATGGTGAGCCTGGTGCCGGGATCCATGGTGGTGCTCCATAACTGCTCGGGATTCATTTCTCCAAGGCCTTTGTAGCGCTGTATATTGACGGACTCTTTGTCTTTTCCTATTTCAGTAAGCTTTCTCTGCAGCTCTTCGTCGGAATAGGCGTAAATCACGGTCTTGCCTTTCTGTATTTTATAAAGCGGCGGTTGAGCTATATATATATGCCCTTCTTTTATGAGCTCCTGCATGTATCTGTAAAAGAAAGTGAGAAGAAGCGTTCTGATGTGGGCGCCGTCCACGTCGGCATCGGTCATTATAAATACTTTATGATAGCGCAGTTTCGCCACGTCGAAATCTTCGCCTATGTTCGTGCCCAGCGCGGTTATGAGCGTTCTTATTTCGTCGTTGGCCAGTATCTTATCGAGCCTTGTTTTTTCCACGTTCAATATTTTGCCCTTAAGGGGAAGTATAGCCTGATTTTTGCGGTTGCGGCCCTGCTTGGCGGAACCGCCCGCGGAATCGCCTTCCACTATGTATAATTCGCATAATTTGGGATCGCGTTCGGAGCAGTCGGCCAGCTTTCCGGGCAGGGAAAAATTATCCAGCGCCGATTTTCTTCTGGTAAGCTCACGGGCCTTTCTGGCAGCTTCTCTTGCTTTAGCCGCCAGAACGCATTTTTCGACTATGGTCTTTCCGGTCGCCGGATTCTGCTCGAGGTACTGCGATAATTTTTCGTTAACGACAGCTTCTACGGCTATTTTAGCTTCGGAGTTGCCGAGCTTTCCCTTGGTCTGGCCTTCGAACAGAGGATTTTTCACCTTGACCGAAAGAACTACCGTAAGGCCTTCGCGCACGTCGTCGCCGCTGAGCTTGAACTCTTTGTCCTTGACCAGATTATTGGTTTTCATATAATCGTTAAGGACCTTCGTAAGAGCGGAGCGGAATCCCGTCACGTGCGTTCCGCCGTCTATAGTGTTAATGTTATTTACGTACGAAAAAAACGTTTCGGTATACCCGTCGTTATAATTAAGAGCGAACTCCACTCCGAGATCGTCTTTGTCTTTTTGAAAATAAATAATGTCTTTATGAAGCGGAGTTTTTGTTTTATTTATGTCTTCGACGAAAGAGACTATGCCGCCTTCATATAAAAATTCGTGATGTTTTTCGGTTTTTTCTTCTTTAAGGCTTATCCTTATGCCTTTATTCAAGAAAGCGAGCTCGCGCAACCTGTTAGAATAAGTGTCGAAGGACGATTCGATCGTTTCAAATATAGTCTTATCGGGCAGGTACCGGGTTTTAGTTCCGGTGCCGGTTATGTTTTCTTCGATAACCTTGACTTTGCATACCGGCTTTCCGCATTCGTATTTCTGGTAATGGACCTTGCCGTCGCGCTTGACCCATACTTCGAGATATTCAGAAAGCGCGTTAACTACGGACGCGCCGACGCCGTGAAGACCGCCCGAATAAGCGTAGGAATCGTCGCTGAATTTACCGCCGGCATGAAGCGTGGTCATAATTACTTCCAGCGCCGGCAGGCCGCATTTATGCATATCCACCGGAATTCCGCGTCCGTCGTCAGACACCGATATGCTGTGGTCTTCGTGCATCACGATTTCTATATTTTTGCAGAAACCGGCCATAGCCTCGTCCACGCTGTTATCGACTATTTCGAACAGCAGGTGGTGCAGCCCGTGAACGTTCACGGCGCCTATG